>CBHTVL010000247.1:0-4324 GCA_966096475.1 uncultured Burkholderiales bacterium | reverse complement strand
CGATGCGCCGGCCGCCGGTCTGGGCCAGGGCTTTCAGGATCAGCGTTTTTTCGAACTGGCGTGTCAGTTCGTCCATGATCGCCGTTTCGCCGCGATGCAGCCGCAGTTCGGCTTCGCGGCCCAGTGCTGAAATCCAGTCTTCGGCACCGGCCACCGTGGATTCGGCACGCATTTCCGGCGGCAGATCCTTGACCTCGATGGTCGCCGCAGGCGCCATCACCGTCAGCCAGTGGCAGAGATTTTCCAGTTGGCGCACATTGCCCGGCAGATCCTGCATGGCGATGTAATTGAGTGTCGCATCCGACAGGCGCTTGGATTCGACACCGAGGTCACGCGCGCTTTTCTGCAGAAAGTATTTCGCCAGCAAGGGAATATCCTCGCGGCGCTCGCGCAGCGGCGGCAGTCGCAGACGGATCACATTCAGGCGGTGAAACAGATCTTCCCGGAACAATCCCTGTTTGACGCGCGACTCCAGATCCTGGTGGGTCGCCGCGATGACGCGGACGTTGGCCTTGATCGGCTGGTGGCCGCCGACGCGGTAGAAATGCCCGTCGGACAACACGCGCAGCAAGCGTGTCTGCAGCTCCTGCGGCATGTCGCCGATTTCGTCGAGGAACAGCGTGCCGCCCTCGGCCTGTTCAAAACGGCCGCGGCGCATGTTCTGAGCGCCGGTGAAAGCGCCGCGCTCATGACCGAACAGTTCGGATTCCAGCAGTTCTTTCGGAATCGCTGCCGTATTGATCGCGATAAAGGGCCGGCCCGCGCGCGGGCTGTGGCGATGCAGCGCGCTGGCAACCAGTTCCTTGCCGGTACCCGATTCACCGGTAATCATCACCGTCGCATGCGACTGTGACAGCCGGCCGATGGCGCGAAAGACTTCCTGCATTGCCGGCGCCTGCCCGAGCATTTCGGGAACGGCTTCACTGACTTCACCTGCGGTGTCCTGACGCACGCTTTCATCCATCGCACGGCGGATCAGTTCGACTGCGTGATCGACGTCAAAGGGTTTCGGCAAATATTCATAAGCCCCGCCCTGGAAGGCGGTGACTGCGCTCTCCAGATCGGAGTAGGCCGTCATGATGATCACCGGCAGCGAGGGATGCAGTGTTTTCGCATGCTGCAGCAGTTCCAGTCCCGATTCGCCCGGCATGCGGATATCACTGACCACCACCTGCGGCACTTCGCTTTCGAGTGCCGTCAGCGCTTCGCGCGCGGAAGAAAACGCCTTGAACGCGATGTTCTCGCGCGTCAGCGCCTTTTCGAACACCCAGCGTATCGAACGGTCGTCGTCGATGATCCAGACAGGTTTCATGTTATTTCACAGTCAGTGTGGTTGCGCCGGAGTGCCGGCACGCGGATCGTCCTGCACCGGCAACAACAGGGTGAAGCAGGTGCGGCCGGGAACGCTGTCGAAAGTAATCGCGCCCCGGTGCTGGGTAATGAAGTTGTGGGCAATGGTCAGCCCGAGACCGCTGCCGCCTTCGCGGCCGGAAATCAGCGGCTGGAATACCCGCTCGCGCATGTTTTCCGGAATGCCCGGGCCGTTGTCGCTGATCTCGATCTGCACGGCATGACGGAAGCGCCGGCGCGCCAGCGTCACCTGACGCGCAACCCGTGTTTTCAGGCGGATTTCACCCTGCGCCAGATCCATGCCCGAACTTTTGATCGCCTGCGCGGCGTTGCGCACGATGTTGAGCACGACCTGGATCAGCTGTTCGCGGTCACCGGTCAGCAGCGGCAGGCTGATGTCGTAGTCGCGGCGCACGGCAATGTCGGGGAATTCAGCGAGCATCACGCTGCGCACGCGTTCCAGCACTTCGTGAATGTTGACCGGCCCCGGCAAAGGCAAGCGGTGCGGCGTCAGCAGCCGGTCCATCAATGCCTGCAGCCGGTCCGACTCCTTGATGATGACCTGGGTGTATTCATGCAGTCCCGGCCGCTCCAGCTCGCGGTCGAGCAGTTGAGCGGCGCCACGGATGCCGCCGAGCGGATTCTTGATTTCATGCGCGAGGTTGCGGATCAGTTCGCGATGCGCCTGGCTTTGTTCGAGCAACCGCGCCTCGCGCTCCACCCGCAGCTGCTGATCAATCTGGCGGAACTCCAGCAGCATGGCCTCGCCATCGCCGAAATCCGCGGGGCTCACCGTGCAGGCCAGATTCAGCCGCTGCCGGCTGCCGCCGGCGGTTTCGATTTCATGTTCGGTATAACTCGACTGATTGACGCGGGAATAGGCGATGGCCGCATCGAGCACCGCGTTTTCACCCAGCAGACGTTCCAGCGTCAGACCGCTGGCGCTGGTATGTGATGCTTCAAACAGATTTTCTGCTGCTGGATTCATGTAAAGCACGGCCTGGTTTTGATCAACCACAACCACGGCGGTGGCCAGCAAATCCAGCCCGTTGAGCGCCGATGGCATCATGGTTTATTCCTGCCCGTGACATGAGCAAGATGCAGGCCAGCATCCGGTTCAGTGCGATTTATTTTGCAGCCGACCGGATCGGCAATGCTGCGGTGGAGGATCACCGCAACAGGAACTAGCGCAGCGAGGACATTTCCTTGCGCAGATTGGCGATATTGCTTTCGTGCAGCGCTACTTTTTTCTTGTACGGCTCCAGGCGCTCGAGCACGCGCTGGTAATTGCGTTCGTTGCCCAGCCTCGTGGATTCCTGCTCGGCAAGTTCCTTTTTCGCCTGATCGAGCATCTGCTCCTCGTTGGCCAGTTCCTGCTCGAGGATCTTGCGCCGGCCGGTATCGCGCTGTTGCTGCGTCGAGGGATCGACCCGCGGAAAACCTTCGGGTGTTGCCGAACGGCCGTCCGGCTTTGCGCCCGGCTTCGGGGCAGGGACGCTCGATACCGCGGGCAGATTCATCGGCTTGCAGCCGCCCGCTTCGGATTTGACGTTGGTGAAGCGTTTGTTGCCGCTTTTGTCCACGCACTCGTAGATCTCCGCGTGCACGGAACCCATAAACCCTATCAGCAACAGAAAACTCACAAACAAGCGCATCGATTGCCCCGGTTAATTCAGCGCGCACGCCGCCGTTGATTGCAACGGAAGCATCAGCCGTGTGGTTGACGGGCAGCATGAACGGTAGCGGGCTAAGTCTATGTCAGCAAAGGAAAATTCGCAATTGCATCACGGAAAAACAAAAGGGCGGGCACCGGCCCGCCCTTTCGCCGCAACACATGCGATCAGAGGCTGTAATACATCTGGAACTCGAGCGGATGCGTGGTCATGCGGAACGCAGTGACTTCGGCCATCTTCAGTTCGATGTAGGCGTCGATCATGTCGTTCGAGAACACACCACCGCGGGTCAGGAACTCGCGATCCTTGTCGAGATATTCCAGCGCCTGGTCCAGCGACGAACAGACGTTCGGCACTTTTTTCGCTTCTTCCGGCGGCAGGTCGTACAGATTCTTGTCCACGGCGTCGCCGGGGTGAATCTTGTTCTGGATGCCGTCGATGCCGGCCATCATCATCGCGGTGAAGGCCAAGTACGGATTTGCAGTCGGGTCCGGGAAGCGCACTTCGATGCGGCGCGCTTTCGGATTGGCGACGTGCGGAATACGGATCGAAGCCGAACGGTTTTTCGCGGAGTAGGCGAGGTTGATCGGCGCTTCAAAACCCGGAACCAGACGCTTGTAGGAGTTGGTGCCCGGATTGGTAATCGCGTTCAGCGCACGGGCATGTTTGATGATGCCGCCGATGTAATACAGCGCGAGTTCCGACAGACCGGCATAACCGTTGCCGCTGAACAGGTTCTGGCCGCCCTTCCACAGCGACTGGTGAACGTGCATGCCCGAACCGTTGTCGCCAACGATGGGTTTCGGCATGAAGGTCGCGGTCTTGCCGTAGGAGTGGGCAACGTTGTGCACGGTGTACTTGAGGATCTGGTTCCAGTCGGCGCGTTTCACCAGGCTGGAGAACAGGGTGCCGATTTCGCACTGACCCGGCGCTGCCACTTCGTGGTGATGCACTTCGACCGGCACGCCCTGCTCTTCGAGCGCCAGGCACATGGCCGAACGGATGTCCTGCAGCGAATCCACCGGCGGCACGGGGAAATAACCGCCCTTGATCGCCGGGCGGTGGCCCATATTGCCGCCGTCCATGTCGTCGCCGGAGGCCCAGGGGGCTTCCGAAGTCTGCACCCGGGCCGAAGCACCGGACATGTCGATTTTCCAGGTGACCGAATCAAAAATGAAGAATTCGGGTTCCGGACCGAAATAGGCGGTGTCGCCGATGCCGGTCGATTTCAGGTAGGCCTCGCCACCCTTGGCGATCGAGCGCGGATCGCGGTCGTAACCCTTGCCGTCGGCGGGTTCGAT
>CBHTVL010000246.1:0-4327 GCA_966096475.1 uncultured Burkholderiales bacterium | reverse complement strand
GAGGTCGATGTGGAAAACCGCATGGTCGAGTTTCTCGCGCAGTATGTGCCTTCGGGCGCGTCGCCGATCTGCGGCAACTCGGTGCATCAGGACCGGCGTTTCCTGGTGAAGTACATGCCCAAGCTCGACGCCTATTTCCACTACCGGTTGATCGACGTCAGCACGCTGAAGGAATTGGTGCGCCGCTGGAAGCCGGACGTCATCGGCGGCATGGTCAAACACGGCAAGCACGAGGCGCTGGCCGACATTCATGAATCGATTGAAGAGCTGCGTTATTACCGCGCGCAGATCATGAAAATCTGAGCGTGAAAATTTAAAGCGGGGCCACTTCAGCCCCCGCTTCAAAGCCTCCGTTTTAGTTGAGGTTCAGCTCGCCGTCAAAGGTGACGCTGACATCCAGTCCGCCGACTTTCAGTGTCATCGCCACCGGCAGTGATTCGCTGCCTTTGAGCTTGCCGTCTTCAATCGCCTTGCGCACGGCCTTTTCAATCGCCAGCTGCGAATTGACACCGACGGTTTTGAGGAACTTGCGGATGCTCATGTTCAGGGCTTCGTCGTTCATGGTGTTCTCCCGTTGTTCTTGAGGACGTGGCGGATCAGTGCCGAGGTTGACGCATCGTGTGTTGCTGTCGGCGTTTTGCCGTTCAGTTCGGGCAGCAGGCTGCCGGCGAGTTTCTTGCCGTGTTCCACACCGTACTGGTCAAAGGCGTTGACGTCGAGGATCGCTGCTTTCACAAAAGTGCGGTGTTCATAAAGCGCCAGCAGCGCGCCGAGGCTGCGCGGCGTCAGAGACGGCAGCAGCAGCGTGTTGCTGGGACGGTTGCCGGGCAGGGCCTGGTGCGGCGCGAGGCGCGCCGCTTCTTTGGCATCCATGCCGTCTGCGCTCAGCTGTTGTTTGATGTCGTCTTCGGAGACGCCCTGCATCAGCAGCGCTGATTGTGCGAAACAGCTGGCGAGGATCACTGCCTGGGTTTCGGCATCGCCGCCGCTGCGCGGAGTGCATGCGGCAATGAAGTCAACGGGTACCAGCTGCGTGCCCTGGTGCAGCGCCTGCATATAGGCATGCTGGGCCTCGATGCCGAGATTGCCCCAGACCACGGTGCCGCTGCTGGTGCGCAGCGGCTTGCCTTTTTGCGTCACGCTTTTGCCGAGGCTTTCCATTTCGAGCTGCTGCAGATACGGCGGCAGCAGTGCGAGACCATGCTCATAGGAAATCACCGCGCGGGAAGCGCCGCCGCAGAAATTGTGGTGCCACAAGCCGATCAGGCCCATCAGCATTGGCATATTGCGTTCGGGCGGTGCTTCGGCGAAATGCCGGTCCATCATCGCCGCGCCGGCGAGCAGTTCATCAAAAGCCGCCGATCCCATTGCGATCATTGCGGGCAGGCCCACCGCAGACCACACCGAATACCGTCCGCCGACCCAGTCCCACATCGGGAACAGGCGTTCTGCGGCAATGCCGAAGTCGCCGGCGGCTTCGACATTGGCGGTCACCGCGGCAAAGTGGGCGCCGGCATCCGCGTTCTGCAGTCCGGCGAGCAGCCAGGCTTTCGCAGCCAGCGCATTGCGCGATGTTTCCATCGTCGAGAAACTTTTCGACTGCACGATGAACAGCGTGGTCGCGGGATCCAGTGCGGCGAGCAGCCGGGTCATCGCTTCGCCCGGCGTGCTGACAAAATGTACGCGCGGCGAGTCGGTATCGGGGGCGCAGGCGCGGGCGACCAGCGCCGGACCCAGCGCCGAGCCGCCGATGCCGATGCTGACGACATCACGGATGGGCTGGCCGGTGCTGCCTTTTACCTGACCGGCGCGCAGTGCATCGGCAAAGACGCGCATTGCGGCGAGGGTGCGGCGCACTTCCCTGGGCGCGGCATCGCCGGCGCGCAGCGCGGTATGCCAGGCGGCGCGTTTTTCGGTCTGGTTGACGCGTTTGCCCGCGAGCAGCGCGGCGACACGGTCTGGCAGGCCGCGTTCGAGGGCCAGTTGCACCAGCAGGTCCCGCGTTTCGGCGGTGATCAGGTTTTTCGAATAGTCGAGCAACAGCCCGCCGGCTTTCAGCGAGAAGCGTTCGAAACGCTGCGGGTCCGCGGCAAACAGGTCGCGCAGACGGCGTTCATTCCAGCTGCGGTGGTGGGCGACGAGCGCACGCCAGGCGGGCGTGCGGGTCAGCGAGGCGGAAACGGACTTGGAAGCAGGGGTCCCAGGCATGGAGATTCCAGACATGACGCGGCATTGTACCTTGGCGGAAGGGTATTCTGCCTTGATTACAATATCGTTTTTATGCCGGAGATCCTGAATGCTTTGTGAATCCCGCGCCTTCCCGGTCTGCCTGTCGGCGGGAGCGGCATGAGCGCCGCCTTCCAGGCGCTGGCACGCGCAACGGGCAATCTGCTCGAGCCGCGGATTCTCGCGGTGCTGCTGTTGCCGGTGCTCGGCAGTTTTCTGCTGTGGGCCGTACTGACCTGGATGTTCTGGGACAGCTGGACCGGTGTTGTCGCCGGTGCATTGCGCAGCACGGTGATCGCCGGCTGGCTGCAGAACTGGAGCGCGGTGTGGGTCATCGATTACACGGCAGTGCTGGCCGTGCTGATTGCGGTACTGCCGGCGATGCTGGTCACGGCGCTGGTGATCACGGAAATCGTTGCGATGCCGGTGATCGTGCATTTTGTCGCCGAACGGTATTACCCCGGACTCGGCCATGCTTTCGGCGGGTCCGTGGCCGGCAGCATGGTCAATGCGCTGGTGGCGATTTCGATATTCGCAGTGCTGTGGATCATCACGCTGCCGCTGTGGCTGACCGGCGTCGGCGCGGTGCTCGCGCCGGTGCTGACCTCGGCTTATCTCAACCAGCGTCTGTTCCGTTACGACGCCATGGCGGATCACGCCGATCGTGAGGAATTCGCGCAGTTCCTGCGAACCTCCCGCGGTGATCTGTTTCTGCTCGGCATCCTGGTGTCGCTGCTGCTGTATGTGCCGGTCTTCAATCTCGCGGTTCCCGTCCTCGCCGGACTGGCTTTTACGCATTTCAGCCTCGGCCGGCTGGCCCTGATGCGCCGGACTGTCCGTTGATTTAGGTCAATCCGCCGGCCCACTGTTGGTATCATGCTTTTTTCAAGGCCGTATCCCCTGCGGGCCGGCCGGTAGTCCCTCCACTGCGAAAGGATATTGATCATGAGCAACACCCAAACCCCGTCGGCGACCGACGTCAGCAAAGAGCAATTGGTCCGCGATTTCAAAATACTGGTGGCGGATGCCGAAGCACTGCTCAAGGCCACCGCAGGCCAGAGCGGTGAGACCCTCGCGGCGATGCGCGCCAAGGTCGGTGAATCGCTGGCGGTCGCCAAAGTGAAAATGACCGAAGCCGAGCAGGCCGCGCTGGTGAAAGCCAAGGCCGCGGCGGAAGCGACCGACAACTATGTGCATGAGAATCCCTGGCAGGCGGTCGGCATTGCCGCCGGTGTCGGCCTGGTGATCGGTCTGCTGATTGGCCGGCGTTAAGGCGCATGGCTGAACAACCGGTTGCGCCGGAAGCGGGGCTGTTCACGACGCTGAAGGCGCTGTCGTCGAATCTGCTGGCGATTGTCCAGACGCGGCTTGAGCTGCTGTCGACGGATGTCGCCGAGGAGCGCGAGCGGCTGCTGAAGCTGCTGGTGATGGTGCTGATCGCGCTGTTCTGCCTCGGTGTCGGCGTGATGCTGCTGGCGCTGCTGATTGTTGTTGCGCTGTGGGAATCCAATCGCCTGTATGCACTGGTCGGGATGATCGCGTTTTTTCTTGTCGCGGGACTTGGCGTCGGCTGGACGGCAATACAGTGGTCGCGCCGGCAGCCGCGGCTGTTTGACGCCAGCATCACCGAACTGACCAAAGACCGTCAGGATCTGACTTCGGGATCATGATGACGATTGACGAAACACTGGCTGCACGCCGTCAGCGGCTGATTGCGCAGGCCGCATCGCAGCGTGCTGCGCTGTCGCAACAGATCGAGCCCTGGCGCGCGCGTCTGGCCGTTGCTGATCGCGGTGTCGCCGTGGTGCGCACCGCCGGCCGTCATCCGCTGCTGCTGACCGGGGCCGCGGTGCTGCTGGCCTTGTGGCGTCCGCGCCGCGCGGTGCAATGGCTGCAATACGGTTGGATGGGATGGCAGCTGGCCAGCAAGTTGCGCAGCTTCCGGTCAGAAAACAAAACCGCGCCCTGAGGCGCGGTTTTTTTATCAATAAAATCAAATACTTGTAAAACTCTTCAAGCGGCCATCGGCGGATAGTCGATGTAACCTTTGGGCCCCGGTGTATAGAACGTTGCGGCGTCCGGCGCATTGAGCGCTGCCTTG
>CBHTVL010000245.1:0-4336 GCA_966096475.1 uncultured Burkholderiales bacterium | reverse complement strand
GGCCGCGCACACCTGAAATGACCTACAAACCGGAATTCATCGGGCTGGTTCAGCAGTTGAAAGCCTTGATCCGTGAAGAATCATTGGCGGCGATGGGCTCGGAACTCAAAGATGGCGGACTCAGCGGCTTCGGTATTGAAATCGGCCCGCGTGGCGTTGAAGAAGTGGTGTGACGGCGATGCGTACCGATCTGCGTCCGCTGGAACTGCGCAACCACCAGGAGGACCGCTGGCTGGAGGTGATATGGTCGGATGGCGTGATTGCCGTTCTTCCGCATCGTTTGCTGCGCGAGGCCTGTCGCTGCGCCCATTGTCTTTCGGCCATTCGATCGGGTGTTCCGGAACCGGTTGCTGCAGGAATCCGTCTTGATCTGATTGAGCCCTACGGTCCGGGCGCACTGCGTTTCGGTTTTGACGACGGACACAGCCGCGGTCTTTACCCCTTCGAATACCTTCGGGAATTGCCGGCCGGCAGCGGTGTGGATATGCCGCTTCAGCAGGAAAAGGTGTTGGCGAAGCCCAGCAGCAGTTCCGGGCTCAGATAAGCGCGGAATGTGACGAAGGTCAGGGCTGCGGCCAGCGCTGCAAGCAGGAACCAGACCAGCAATTTGCTTTGATTTTGCATCATCGTGGAAATCGCCCCGTCCAAGCCCTGATTATTGCACAGCCGACAGGTCATTATCGCCGCCGGCGCTAAGCAAATAACCCTTTGCGACAAGCCATGGATACCCCAGTTGATATAATTTCTCCTTTGTCCTTACCCCGGAATGCCGTGAGCAACGCTGCCCCCCTGAAGTTCGGTTTTTCTTTCGATGATTTTTATCGCCGCGACGGCCTTGTCCGTCTGGACCAAGTCTTCCTGAAAGAACTGCAGCAGTCCGATGCGGCAGTCCATGACCGCCTGACCGCGGCACGCGGCAGCACAGAACCTATCGCGGCAAAAGATGAATCCGAACTGCTGCTGGCGCTGGCGCCGCACCTGGATGATTTTATCGGCCAGCTGTTCGGCATCGCGACCGAAGTCGCAGCCTTGTCCGGGCAGCATCACAAGCTGGCGCCGCTCTACAGTGTCAAGCGTCTGTTCGTGCAACGCAAGGCCATGCACAAGTACAAAGCCGATGCTGCTGCCGGTATCGACGGTGCCGCAGTGGGCAGCAAACTCGAGGCCCTGTTCGGGGAGCCGTTGACTGAACTGGTGTTTGCCAATCACGTCACAAAATGGCAGCAGGATGAAGCAGATCATGCGGAGGCGCTGGATCTCGCGTTGCAATACGCCGCCTGGGCATCCCATACCGAAGCCGGACATGCCCGACACCATGACGGCGTGCTGTTCAAGTCGCCGCACAAACTGGATTTCCAGAATCTGGTGCCATCGCAGACCACTACAGCCAAGGGATATACCGAGCACCGGTTTGACGTATCCCGTCTGCGCCAGCGCGCCGGGTTCAAGCTGACGGACAAAGGCACCGATCTGACCGGAGCCCTCGATGAAGCCAACTACTGCATCTGGTGTCATGAACAGGGCAAGGATTCCTGTTCGAAGGGATTGAAGGAGAAGGGTGCCAGCGGTCGCGGCGCGCAATCGTTCAAGAAGTCACCCTTCGGCATCACGCTGGCCGGTTGTCCGCTCGAAGAAAAGATTTCGGAATTTCACAAGGCCAAGACCGAAGGTCTGGCCATCGGCGCATTGGCCATCATCACCGTCGACAATCCAATGGCGGCAGCGACCGGTCACCGCATTTGCAACGATTGCATGAAGTCCTGCATTTACCAGAAGCAGGAGCCGGTCAACATTCCGCAGGCGGAAACGCGCACGCTGAAAGATGTGCTCGAACTGCCCTGGGGCTTTGAGATTTACAGCCTGCTGACGCGCTGGAATCCCTTGAACCTGCGAAATCCTTATCCCAAAGCGCCTTCCGGGAAAAGGATCATGGTGGCCGGCATGGGGCCTGCGGGGTTTTCGCTGTCGCATTTCCTGATGAACGACGGTCATACCGTGGTCGGCATCGACGGTCTGAAAATCGAACCGCTGCCGCCGGCGCTGTCCGGCGTTGATGCTGCGGGCAAACGCGTGCCGTTCCAGCCGATCCGCGACATTCGCGATCTGTATGAATCACTGGATACCCGGGCGATGGCCGGCTTCGGCGGCGTTGCCGAATACGGCATCACCGTGCGCTGGGATAAAAACTTCTTGAAAATCATAAGGTTACTGCTTGAGCGTCGGGAGCAGTTCTCGCTCTTTGGTGGCGTGCGTTTTGGCGGCACGGTAACGGCAGAAGACGCGTTCGCACTCGGCTTTGATCACATTGCGCTCGCCATCGGCGCAGGGCGCCCGACGGTGCTCGATATGCCCAACGGCCTGGCGCGCGGTGTGCGCACCGCTTCGGATTTCCTGATGGCGTTGCAGCTGACCGGTGCAGCCAAAGACGATTCCATTGCCAATATGCAACTGCGTTTGCCGGTAGTCGTCATTGGTGGCGGACTGACGGCAATCGATACGGCAACTGAATCACTGGCCTATTATCCGCTGCAGGTCGAGAAATTCCTCAAGCGTCATGAGACGCTGGTCGCCAAGCTCGGTGAAGCCGGCGCGCGCATCAGCTGGTCGCCGGAAGAACGCGGCATTGCCGAAGAATTCATTGCCCATGCCCGGGCCATCCGCGCTGAGCGTGCAGCGGCAGCGAAGGAAAGCCGTGAGGCGCGTGTTCTGCAACTGCTGCAGTCCTGGGGCGGTGCCACTATTGCTTACCGCAAGCGCATGGTCGACAGCCCGTCCTACACGCTGAACCACGAGGAAATCGACAAGGCGCTGGAAGAAGGCATCACCTTTGCCGAATGCCTGACACCATTGGCGATTGAAACCGACGAATACGGCCATGCCAGCGGGCTCAAGGTCGCGGTGCAAACGAAGGGTGAGGACGGCGAGTGGCGCGATGCCGGACAGACGGTAATGCCGGCCAAGGCGGTGCTGATCGCTGCCGGTACCCAGCCGAATACCGTGCTGGCCCGCGAAGACGCTGATCATTTTGTGCTCGATGGCCGTTACTTCCGCGCCTGTGATGAAAGCGGCCAACCCATCGCAGCTGAAAAATCCATTTCCAAACCCAACGCAATCAACGTGCTTCTGTCAAAACGCGACGATGGCCGCTGCATCAGCTTTTTCGGTGACGTGCATCCGTCGTTTTTCGGTAACGTCGTTAAAGCGGTCGGCAGCGCGAAGCAGGGCTATCCGGTAGTGAGCAAGGTGCTGGAAAAAATACAGCCCGCAGCAAAAACAGACGATGCCGGTTTCCTGGGCAAGTTGCAGAGCGAACTGCGCGCCACGGTTCACGAAGTCAAACGTCTGACGCCGACGATTGTTGAAGTGATCATCAAAGCGCCGCTGGCGGCGCGACGTTTTCAGCCCGGACAGTTCTATCGCCTGCAGAATTTCGAGGCTCGCGCCCAGAAGTCACAGGGAAGTACACTGGCGATGGAAGGCCTGGCGCTGACCGGCGCCTGGGTGGATCGGGAAAAAGGACTGCTGTCGACCATCGTGCTGGAAATGGGCGGCTCCAGCAGCCTGTGCATGGAACTGAAACCGGGCGAACCGGTGATCCTGATGGGGCCGACCGGTGCGCCGACTGAAATTACCTCGGGTGAAACCGTCGTGCTGGTGGGCGGCGGGCTGGGCAACGCCGTGCTGTTTTCCATCGGTCAGGCGATGCGCAAGGCCGGCAGCAAGGTTCTGTACTTTGCCGGCTACAAATCGATGGCCGACCGTTACCACGTTGAGAATATCGAAGCCGCCAGCGACGTGGTGATCTGGTGCTGCGACGAGCAGCCGGGTTTCAAACCGTCACGTCCTGCGGATCGAACCTTCGTCGGCAACATCGTGCAGGCGATGAACAGTTATGCCTCAGGCGCACTCGGTGAGCAGGCCATTCCGTTCAAGGATGCCGACCGCATCATCGCCATCGGCTCTGACAAGATGATGGCGGCGGTGACCAGGGCGCGGCATGAGATCCTCAAGCCGCATCTGAAGGAATGCCATCACGCCGTTGGTTCGATCAACTCGCCGATGCAGTGCATGATGAAAGAGATCTGCGCGCAATGCCTGCAACCGCATGTTGACCCGAAGACCGGCAAGAAGAGTTATGTGTTCTCCTGCTTCAATCAGGATCAGGAACTGGATCATGTCGACTGGCCGGCACTGGACCAGCGGTTAAAGCAGAACTCGACACAGGAAAAACTGACGGCGGCCTGGTTGCGCCACTGCCTGACGAAGTAATCCCTGCAGCAATAAAAAATGTCCGCTGTCAAGGACTTTCGATTTGCATCGGACGGACGCAAACCCA
>CBHTVL010000244.1:0-4357 GCA_966096475.1 uncultured Burkholderiales bacterium | reverse complement strand
TCTTTTACGGCGAATCCATGTTCGCCCGCGTCAGTGATGCGTCCAAGATTGCTTTTGCACACCTGGTGCGCCAGCTCACACGCTGGCAGTACGGCATGATCGACTGCCAGATGAATACCGCGCATCTGGCCCGCTTCGGCGCGCGCGAGATCAGCCGCGCCGAATTTTCGCGGAAGCTGACGGAATTGGTAAACTATCCCGGACCTGCCGCTGCCTGGCAGTTTGACGACGACTTGTTTTAAATCATCGCTTTAAATCATTTTTCAGGTAATTTGTTCCAGTGATGGCTAACGTGGGCATGCGCCGGTGACTTTTCTCTCGGATTTCCCGCTTTCGGTCCTGCAGTTCTATGCGACCGCCCCCTATCCCTGCAGTTATCTGCCGGACCGGATGGCGCGCTCGCAGGTCGCGACGCCCAGTCATCTGATTGACGGGCCGGTCTACAGCGAACTGGTTCGCGCCGGATTCCGGCGCAGCGGCGCCTTCACCTACCGCCCCCATTGCGACCACTGCCGCGCCTGCGTTCCGGTGCGCGTCGTCACCGAAGATTTCCGCGCCGGCCGCACCCAACGCCGCGCCATGTCCCGCCATGCCGGAATGGAAGCACGCGAACTCGATCTCAAATATCACGCCGAACACTACGCGCTGTATCTGCGTTATCAGTCACGCCGGCATTCCGGCGGCGGCATGGACCAGGACAGCCGGGAGCAGTACCGGCATTTTCTCCTGCAGAGCAATGTTGATTCGCAGCTCGTCGAATTCCGTGAAAACGGCGAACTGCGCATGGTCAGCATCGTCGACCGGCTGCAGGACGGCCTGTCTTCGGTGTACACCTTCTTCGACCCTGATGTCGCCGGTGCGAGTTACGGCACTTACAACATCCTCTGGCAGATCGAACTGTGCAGACGGCTGGACCTGCCCTATCTGTATCTGGGTTACTGGATCGCGGAAAGCCGGAAAATGGCCTACAAGATCCGCTTCCAGCCGATGGAAGGCCTGATCGAGGGGCAGTGGCGCCCTCTCGAAGAATGATCGCGCGGTAATCCCTTGCGCATCCTGATCATCGAAGACGACGCAACCATCGCGGCCAATCTCTATGATTATTTCGAGGCCCACGGCCACAGCATCGATGCAGCCGGCGACGGCGTCACCGGACTGCACCTTGCCGCCTCGCAGACCTTTGACGTCATCGTGCTTGATCTCGGCCTTCCCGGCATGGATGGTCTGACGCTGGCACGCAAACTGCGCGAGGAAGCGCATCTTGAAACCCCGATCCTGATGCTGACCGCGCGCGACACGCTGGATGACAAGCTTGAGGGCTTTTCCCGCGGCGCGGACGATTACCTGGTCAAACCGTTTTCATTGAAGGAAGTGGAAGCACGGCTGACGGCGATGCACCGTCGCAGCAGCGGTCGCGTCACGCCGCGTCTGCTCGAGTATGGACAGCTGACGCTGGACCCGAAAACCATGGCGGTGACCTTTGCCGGCAACGAGGTCAAACTGCCGCCGAAATGCCTGCGCATCCTTGAACTGCTGATACGCGAACCCGGCCGGGTCATCAGCCGTGACGAAATCGAGCGTCTGGTCTGGGGCGAAACCCAGGAAACCAGCGACACGCTGCGCAGCCACCTGCACACGCTGCGCCGCGCACTGACGGCTGCCGGCGGCCATGATCCCGTGGAAACATTGCACGGCATCGGTTACCGGCTGCGAAACATCGCAGAATGAAAACATTCCAGCTCAGGGTCCGCGTCGCTGCTGCGGTTGCCATCACCTGCATCAGCGTGGTTTTCGGTCTGGCGATCGCACTGCATACCGCATCCGAAGAGCTTGAGGAAACGCTGGTGGACCAGATCGTCAGCGAGGAAATGGTTTATCTGGTCAGACACCATCTGGAAAACCCCAGTGTTGTCATCCGCGAGCCCGGCCCCAATCTGCAATATTACGTCGCGAGAAACACGAATGACCTCGCACGAATCCCCGAGCCGCTGCGGAACCTCCAGGTCGGACAGCACGAAATCGGACTGGGCCTTGATGAACAGCATGTCATCGTACGTGAAGTCGACGGTACACGATTCATCGTCGCCTACGATGCCGGCCCCCATGAAATCCGGCAGCAACAGTTCAAACAGCTGCTGCTGTTCGCACTCGGCGCAGCCGCGATCATTGCCGCAGGGCTGGGTTACTGGATTGCCGGACTGATCACGCGCCAGATTACCGATCTCTCCGCACGTGTTGCCGTGCTGGATCCGGGAGCACCGCGCGCACCTCTGGCCGAACCGGGGCAGGACCCTGAAGTCGCCGCGCTGGCCCACGCCTTTGACGAATACCAGTCGCGCATCCGGGCGCTGATCGAACGCGAACAGGAATTTACCGGCAATGCCAGCCATGAACTGCGCACACCGCTGACTGCCATCCGCACCAGTTGCGAGCTGCTCGAAACCGAAACCGGCCTTCCCGAAAAAACCCGCACACGGATCGCGGCGATCAGCGCGGCTGCCGAACGCATGACCGGGCAGATCGAAATGCTGCTGTTCCTCGCACGTGCGCAGGCCGTCAATGACCGCGAACCGGTAGCCCTGGCGGACTGCGTCAATGCGGCAGTCGAACCTTTGCACGGTGAAATCCGGCGCAAAGGGCTGCAGTTCGAAAACACCATTCCCCCGGAAGCCACAGCCAATGTGAACCGCCATGCACTGCATCTGGTGCTGGCCAATCTGCTGCGCAACGCGGTGCAATACACGCCCTCGGGCAGTGTGCGCATCGACTGGAATGCGCCGACACTGACGGTCACCGACACCGGCCCGGGCATCCCCGAAATGCACCGTGAGCGGATGTTCGACCGGCATTTCCGCGGCAACCATGCCGGCGACGGCTTCGGACTGGGCCTCGCGATCGTCAAACGGGCCTGCGACCATTGCGGATGGTCGATCGCCGTGTCCACACCATCCGACGACGGCACGGCATTTGAACTGACGCTGCGTTGATTCTCCGCAACGGCACAGCGCAAGGCTCATTCCCGGGAAATTAAATAAGTAATTGTTTTAAATGATAATTTAATTGACGCCTGCGGCCGCACAGGCCGACCGGTACAATAGAAACATGTACACCCTGCTCCGTCCCCTGCTGTTCTCGCTGGATGCCGAATCCGCCCATCACCTGACGCTGGAGTCGCTGCAAATCGCCGCGCGCACCGGCGTATTGCGCCCCTGCCTGTCGCGCGTGGAACCGATGCCCTGCCGCGTCATGGGCATTGAATTTCCGAATCCGGTCGGACTGGCTGCAGGCCTCGACAAAAACGGCGACTACATTGATGCGCTGGCCGCGCTCGGTTTCGGCTTTCTCGAAATCGGCACCATCACGCCGCGCCCGCAGCCCGGCAACCCGCGGCCGCGCATGTTCCGCCTGCCGGCCGCGCGTGCGGTGATCAACCGCATGGGTTTCAACAACAACGGCGTCGACGTATTGCTGGCCAACGTCCAACGCGCCGGTTATCGCGGCGTGCTCGGCATCAACATCGGCAAGAACTTCGACACACCGATCGAACGCGCCGCTGACGATTACCTGATCTGCCTGCGCAAGGTCTACACCAGCGCCACCTACATCACCGTCAACATCTCCTCGCCGAACACCAAGAACCTGCGCCAGCTGCAGCAGTCCGATGAACTCGGCCAGTTGCTCGGCGCACTGAAACAGGAACGCGAACGCCTCGCCCAGCAGCACGGCCGGCACGTGCCGCTGGCGCTGAAAATCGCACCCGACCTTGATGACGGCCAGATCAACGTCATCGCCGATCTGCTGGTCAGCCACGGCATCGATGCGGTCATCGCCACCAACACCACGCTGGCGAGGGATGCGGTTGCGCAATTACCCCACGGCAGCGAGGCCGGCGGACTCAGCGGCGCACCGCTGACAACACAGGCACAGGCCGTCACCGCCAAACTCGCCGCCAAACTCGCCGGCGCAATTCCGGTGATCGGCGTCGGCGGCATCATGAATGGCAGCGATGCCGCGCAGCGCATTGCTGCCGGCGCCAGTCTGGTGCAGTTGTACACGGGCCTGGTCTACGCCGGACCGGGACTGGTCGGCGATTGTGTGGACGCAATCCGCCGGCGCTGAAGCGCACCGGGCCTGATTTTCAAAACCCTGTTCCGACATGAACCGACCTGCCGCCACGGCCGATGCGATTGACGACCTGCTGCCGCAGACGCAATGCGGGCAGTGCGGCTACACCGGCTGCAGGCCTTATGCTGAGGCCATTGCCGCCGGAACAGCCGCGATCAACCAATGCCCGCCGGGTGGTGATGAAGTCATCACGGAAATCGCCGCACTGCTCGGCGTCGATCCGCCGCCGTAC
>CBHTVL010000243.1:0-4366 GCA_966096475.1 uncultured Burkholderiales bacterium | reverse complement strand
GGCCGATATCGTCATCCAGCTCGGTCGGGAACGGACCGGAACCGACACGCGTGGTGTAAGCCTTGGTGATGCCCAGCACATAGTGCAGGCTCTGCGGACCGATACCGGCACCCGGCGCTGCCGCACCGGCGACGCAGTTGCTGGAGGTGACGAAGGGATAAGTGCCGTGATCCACGTCGAGCAGCGTGCCCTGCGCGCCTTCAAACAGCAGATGATCGCCGGCGCGATTCGCTTCGTACAGCAGCCGCGGCACATCGGCCACCATCGGCTTGATGCGTTCGGCGAAAGCCAGCGTGTCATCCAGGGTTTTCTGGAACGGCACGGTATCGACACGGAAATAATTCTTCAGCACGAAGTTGTGGAAATCCAGCACTTCGCCGAGTTTTGCGGCAAAACGTTCGCGATGGAACAGGTCCTGCAAGCGGATCGCGCGGCGCGCGACCTTGTCTTCATAGGCCGGTCCGATGCCGCGGCCGGTGGTGCCTATCTTGCCGGCGCCCTTGGCAGCTTCACGCGCGCGGTCGATGGCGACGTGGTACGGCAGGATCACCGGGCAGGCTTCACTGATCTTCAGGCGCGAAGCGACATCAACGCCGGCAGCGGTCAGTGTGGCGATTTCATCAAGCAGCGCTTCCGGCGAAAGCACAACGCCGTTGCCGATGTAACAGGCGACCTTTTCACGCAGGATTCCCGACGGGATCAGATGCAGCACGGTTTTTTTGCCGTTGATCACCAGCGTGTGTCCGGCATTGTGGCCACCCTGGAAACGCACCACGCCCTGTGCGCGGTCAGTCAGCCAGTCGACAATCTTGCCTTTGCCTTCGTCACCCCACTGGGTGCCGATCACCACAACGTTCTTGCTCATTTCATCCGGCCTTCATCGAAAGGGCCATACCGGGTATGGCTAAAATATTCATTAAAAACAATAACTTAATTAATTATTCAGTTTCTGCACGACCCAGCGACCCGCACGCAGCACCAGTTCGCGGTCGCAACCAAGTTCGGCGCGGAAACGGGCATGCCCGGGCAGATCCTCAATCACGACGATACCCCGACTGCGCAAAGCCGCAATGCGCTGCGCCAGCTTGCGGTCATCAGGCCGGAACGGCGCCAGCACCCGCGACTGCGACCGCACTTCAGTGCTGGCCGCTGCCAGTTCACGCATGTCCATGCTGAAACCGGTTGCCGGTCGTGCACGGCCGAAGGCCTTGCCGACTTCGTCGTAACGGCCGCCCTGCGCTACCGCATTGGGACGCGTATTCGAGTACGCGGCGAATACCACGCCGCTGTGATAGTGGTAGCCGCGGAGTTCTCCGAGATCAAAACTGCGGATCTTCGCCAGATCAGCCAGTCGCTGCGACAGTGCGGCCAGATCGCGCAATGCCGCGCGGATCTCCGGCAGTGCCGGCAGCACGCGTTTGGCCCGCGCCAGCACTTCAGTGCCGCCGTAGAGTCCCGGCAGTTCCGCCAGCGCCGCACGCGTGACCCGATCCAGGCCCTTGGTCAGCGCGGTGATCGAGGTGACGTCCTTGGACTGCATCGCCTGGAACAAATCAGCTTCCAGCTCACGCGACACGCGGCCCCGGCGCAGCAGCGCACGGAACACCGCGACGTGGCCGATATCCAGCGACACATCACGGACATCCGCCAGACGCAAGGCGCGCAGCAACAAACGTTGCACTTCGACATCGCTTTCGATGCCGGAATGACCAAAGATTTCGGCACCGATCTGCAGCGGTTCGCGGGTGCGGTTCATGCCCGGCAAGGTGCGCAGCACGCTGCCCGTGTAACAGAGCCGGGTAATGCCGCCACGGTTGAGCAGATGGGCGTCGATGCGCGCCACCTGCGGCGTGATATCGGCACGAATTCCCAGCATGCGGCCGGTCAGCTGATCGACCAGCTTGAAGGTCTGAAGATCCAGATCATGCCCGGTGCCGGTCAGCAGTGAATCGACGTATTCCAGCAACGGCGGCATCACCAGCTCATAACCATGCACCGCGAAGTCGTCGAGGATGAGCCGGCGCAGCCGCTCGATGCGACGCGCTTCGGCGGGGAGGATGTCCTCGATGTATTCAGGCAGCAGCCAGGTTCTCATGGCAAAAGTTCAAAAAGGGCAAATAAGGTCGAATAAGCGCAAATCGGTCAAAACGGGGCCGCAGGCGCGGTGTTCGGCGCAAAAGCGCACATTATAGAAGCTTGGCAGCCCCTCAACCACGCAAGAAATAAAGCAGGAGAAGCCCGGCCAGCATCGAACTCAGGCCGACAAAGCGCAACTGGCCGTCATTCATCTCAATCAGCCGTCGGAAAGTCTGGCGCCAGGCACCCGGCAGCAGGAAAGGCATCAGCCCTTCGATCACCAGCATCAGGGCAAAGGCGGTCAGCAGGTTGTCAGTCATGGCCGGGCTGCTGCATGACAGGCACCGCTGCGATCAGCCGGCGCGGCCGGAGCCGCGCCGTGGTCACTTGCCGCCAGCCTTGCCGCCCGATTTCATGTATTTGAAGAAATCGGAGTTCGGCTCCAGCACCATCACGTCGCTCTTGTTCTTGAAGCTGGCGCGATAGGCCTCTAGGCTGCGATAGAAGGCATAGAACTCGGGATTGATTTCATAGGCTTTGGCATAAATCGCCGAGGCCTTGGCATCGCCCTCACCCTTGATGCGCTGCGCATCACGGTAGGCTTCGGCCAGGATCACTTCCTTCTGCTTGTCCGCATCGGCACGAATCTTCTCCGACTCCGCCGAACCGGTCGAACGCAGTTCATTGGCCACGCGCTTGCGCTCGGCTTCCATCCGGCGATACACCGACTCGCTGACTTCCTGCGGCAGGTCAACCCGCTTCAGACGCACGTCCAGCACTTCGACGCCGATCTTGGACGCATCTTCATTGGCCTTCTTGCGCATCAGATCCATGATCTTGTCGCGTTCGCCGGACACCACGTCGTGCACCGTGCGGTTACCGAACTCGGCACGCAGACCGTCATTGATGGTCTGCAGCAGACGCGTCTGCGCACGAAGTTCATCACCACCGACCGAAGTGAAATAGCTGCGCACGTCGGTAATCCGCCATTTGACGAACAGGTCGACGAGAACGTTTTTCTTCTCGGACGTCAGGAAACGTTCCGGTTCCGCGGTATCGATGGTCAGGATGCGCACGTCAAAGTAACGCACGTTGTCGAGCATCGGCACCTTGAAGTACAGGCCCGGATCCTTCTTGATCGACACCACTTCGCCCAGCCGGAACACGATGGCGTTCTGGCGCTGGTCCACCACAAACATCGAGGCGCTGAGCATCAGCAACAGCGCAATGGCGCCGGCGATTATTGCTCCGAAATTCGGTTTCATTGGCGGGCCTCCCGTTCACGGCTGCGGAAGGCTTCACGCCCCCGCGCAGCACTGTCGGCAGCCGGCGCTGCCGGTTCATTCGGCTTCGCCGACGGCGGCGCTTCGGGCGCAGCGCCCGAGGCAGTACCCGCCGCAGTCATCTGCATCAGTTTATCCAGCGGCAGATACAGCAGGTTGCCGCCGCCCTTCTGGTCGATCAGCACCTTGGTGGTGCTGGTCATGATCTGCTGCATGGCATCGAGATACAGACGGTCACGCGTCACCTGCGGTGACTTGCTGTATTCCGCGACAATCTGGCGGAAGCGCGCGGCATCACCCTGCGCCTGCTCGACCACGCGGCTGCGGTAACCCTCGGATTCCTGCATCAAACGCGCCGCCATACCGCGGGCCTTCGGCACCACGTCGTTGGCATAAGCCTCGCCTTCATTCTTCTGCCGTTCGCGATCCTGTCCGGCCTTGACCGCATCGTCGAAGGACGCCTGCACCTGCTCCGGCGGCTGCGCGTTCTGCATGGTCACGTTGCTGACATTGATACCGGTCTGGTAACGGTCGAGAATTTCCTGGGTCAGCTTGCGCGCCTTGGCCGCCACTTCGGCACGGCCCTCATACAGCACGAAGTCCATGCTGCTGCGGCCGACGATTTCACGGATGGCGGTTTCAGCAGCCTGCAGCACGGAATCATCCGTGGAGCGGTTGTTGAACAGGTAATCGTTCGGGCTTTTCAGCACGTACTGCACGGCAAACTGGACGTCGATGATGTTTTCGTCATCGGTCAGCATCAGCGCTTCTTTCAGCACTTTGCTTTTGACATTGTTGCGATAGCCGATCTCAACAGTGCGCACCTGCGCAACGTTGACGACTTCGGCCGATTCGACCGGATACGGCAGATGCCAGCGCGGTCCCGGCATCGTCGCTTCGACAAATTTGCCGAAACGCAGCACGACGCCGCGCTGACCTTCATTGACGATATAAAAACCGCTGGCGATCCATACCACAAGGACCAGACCGATCAGCAGACCGGCGCC
>CBHTVL010000242.1:0-4373 GCA_966096475.1 uncultured Burkholderiales bacterium | reverse complement strand
CCGCTGCAGCATCTGCTGCGGCTGGAGCCGCAAACCCGCGAGCAGGAGTTGCGCGACTACCTCGGCGGTTTTGATTTCCGCGGCGCAATGGCTGATCGCCCCGTCGCACCGTTCTCCGGCGGCGAAAAGTCCCGGCTGGCGCTGGCGCTGCTGGTTCGGCGCAAACCCAATCTGCTGCTGCTGGATGAGCCGACCAACCATCTCGATCTCGAAATGCGCCAGGCGCTGACCGCGGCGCTCGCCGAATACGAAGGCAGCATGGTGCTGGTCTCGCATGACCGCGCACTGCTGCGCACCGTCTGCGATGATTTCCGGCTGGTCTGCGACGGCAAGGTCGAGGAGTTCGACGGCGCGATTGAGGATTACATTGCCTGGCTTGCCGCGCTACGCGCGGCACAGGCCAGTGGCAGCAACACCGCATTGACACAGGACAAGGCAGCGCGGCGCGAGGCCCGCGAGTCCGCAGCGGCCGACCGTCAGGCGCGTCTGGCTGCGCGCAGACCTTTGCTCAAGGAAGCCGAAAAGCTCGACAAGGATCTGGCGCGCTGGCAGCAGGAAAAGCAGCAGATTGATGAGCAACTGGCCGACCCGGCGTTTTACGCCAATCCCGATGCGGAAAAACTGCGGACGCTGACGACCCGTCAGCAGGAACTGGCCGCTGGCATTGACGCCGCAGAGCAACGCTGGCTCGATGTACACACGGAACTGGAGAATATCGGCGAGACCTGAACCCCGCCGCCGGCATCAGCGGGTGATGACGACCTTCTGGTAAAGCCCGCCGAAAAACGTTTGTTTTTCAAGCTGCGCCGGTTTCACCGAAGCCGGCATCCAGGTGGTGATTTCCCTCCGCCACAAATCCATCGCAAACGGTTCCAGCCAAGTGAGCACGGGTATCATCAGGTAACGGAAGGGATTCATCCAGTGCGGCCGGTGGTAATCAACAAAAATCACCTTGCCGCCGGGCTTCACCACGCGCAGCGCTTCCGCAACGGTCTTTGCACGCACCGCTTCCGGCATTTCGTGCAGCAGGAAAAACAGCACGACGTAATCGTAAGTCGCATCAGCAAAAGCCAGATCGCCGGAATCCTGATGGTGAACCATTACCCGCGGATGGCCATTGATCTTGCGCTTGAGATTATCGATCTGCACCGGCGCGACGTCAGCCACGTCCAACGTGCCCTGCGGGCCGAGCTGCCGCGCAAGCATTTCCGTGAAATCACCGTAGACACAGGCCACCTGCAGCATCCGGCCGGCCACCGGCGCATTCAGTTCGCGGAACACCGAGTCGCGCAGCCGGTTATAATTGCCCCAGAGAATCAGGTTGACCAGCCACTGGCGTTCAAACACGCGCACCGCATTCGGATGCACATAGGCCCACCAGTAGGTCTGCTCGAGATAACGCGGCATTGCCACCGGCGCCTTCAGCACCTGTGCCTGCGCAGGCACAGCAGCACCCTCCCCGTCGACACGGCGGGCGGCAACTGCTTTCGTCATTTCAGATCCTTAAGAGAAAATAACCCGCGGCCACAGTACCCGTCGCCGCCGCCAGATACACGGCGACAGCAACCGGACCGTCCGCACGCACGCCGAAATCATGGAGCGTAACCCGCAGCCGGTGCGCGGCATGCCACAACATCAGAAAAAGTATACCGAAGACCAGCATCCGTCCGAACCAGTGGCCGGCAAAACCGCGAAGATTGTCGTAGGACAACAGCCCGGGCATCACACCGAAGGCCGGCAACAGCGTCAGCAGCAGCAGCGCCGGGGTCAGAAAAGCCGTCACCGTGCCGCCGGCCGCAAACAGTCCCCAGACAATCGGCTTGTTGGATTTAGCCATGTCAGAACACTCCCGCAAGAAACAGCACCGCGACCGATGCCACCAGCCATCCGGCGTAATGCGCAGCAATAATCACCGCACCCGGCAGGAAATTCTCGCCGATCTGCACCGGCATCGCCTTGGGCGTGACATTGAACCAGGACGTCGAGTGATAAACCGCAAACGCCAGGATCAGCAGTTGCAATGCCACGCCGGCAGGTGAAGTCAGGTTGGCCAGGAAAGCCTCCCAGGCCTCGCGCCCCTCGGACAGGCGCATCAGCGCCACGATCAGGATCAGCGCATGCAGGCCGATGAACACGCAGGTAACCTCGCGCGCCATATAACGCAGGTAACGCGGGCTGCGGAAAAACCAGCCGTAGCGGGACACTTCACGCACATAGGGTTTGCCGTGGGCACTCATTTTTTGCTCCCGGGCAGCAGATGTTCCTGATACCAGTCGACCGTACTCTTGATCTTGACCTGCTGCAGCGCGCCGGCGGGATCAACATGCTCCGGACAGACTTCCGAACAGGCGCCGACGAAGGAACATTCCCAGACACCTTCATTGGAGGCGATTTCCTGCTGTCGCTCTTCCCGGCCGCCGTCACGTGAATCCTCGTTGTAACGGTGGGCCAGCGAAATCGCCGCGGGCCCGATGAATTTCGGCACCAGGCCGTATTCCGGACAGGCCGCGTAACAAAGCATGCAGTTGATGCACAGCGTGTACTGCTTGTAGCGTTTCAGTTCCGCGGGCGACTGCCTGAACTCTCCCGCATCGACCGGTTGATCATCCTTGGGAATCAGATAGGGCTTGACGCGTTTGAGCTTGGTGACGAAATCATCGATCACCGTCACCAGATCGCGCTGGATCGGAAAATGCGCCAGCGGTTCGACGCGGATCACGCCTTCGTAGTCGCGCAGGAAAGCCTTGCACGCCAGTTTGGGTTCGCCGTTGATCATCATGCCGCAACTGCCGCAGACGGCCATGTGGCAGGACCAGCGGTAGCTCAGCGTAGGATCAATGGCTTCCTTGACGTGGTTCAGCGCATCCAGAACCACCCACTCGTTCATGCAGGGCACGCTGTAACGCTGGAAGCGCGGCTCGCTGTCGGTTTCCGGATTGAAGCGCAGCACCTCAAGCTCGACGATGCGTTCGCTCATTTTTTCTCTCCAGAGTAGTCACGCACGCCCGGCGGTGATCGCGTGATCACCACATCGGAATAACCGATCTCCGGCGGCTGCTCGCCGCGATAACGCGCCAGCGAGTGGCGCAGATATTTCTGGTCGTCACGCGCCGTGAAATCCAGGCGCTGGTGGGCGCCGCGCGATTCGCGGCGTTCCAGCGCGCTGACCGTCACTGCCTCGGCACAATCCAGCATCGCACCGAGTTCCAGCGCCTGCAGCAGATCGGTGTTGTAGACATTGGTCTTGTCATGCAGCTCGATGCCGGCATAACGCTGGCGCAGCGCCGACAGCGTCGCGCAGGCTTTTTCCAGGCCTTCGCCGCTGCGGTAAATGCCGGCGTTTTCTTCCATCGTCGCCATCATTTCCTTGCGCACGCCGGCGATGGTCTCGGTACCGTTCGTACGGTTGAACAGTTCACGCAGACGCCCCTGCGCGGCATTCGCGCCCGCCGTCACCGCCGCCTCGTTGGCCGCGCCGGTGCCGCGATCCAGATGCTCCAGCGCGCTCAATGCGGCACGCCGCCCGAACACCAGCAACTCGGTCAGTGAATTCGACCCCAGACGGTTGGCGCCGTTGATGCTGACGCAGGCGCACTCACCCGCAGCATAAAGCCCTTTCAGCGAAGTCGCCGCCTTGATGTCGGTGTCGATGCCGCCCATCATGTAATGCACCACCGGCCGCACCGGCACCGGATCGGTTACCGGATCGACGCCGAGATAACTCGTCGCCATGTCGCGCACCAGCGGCAGGCGTTCATTGATTTTTTTCTCGCCGAGATGACGCAGGTCGAGCATCATGCAGTCGCCCCAGCGCGTCGGCACCATATTGCCCTTCTTCTGCTCATGCCAGAACGCCTGACTCACGCGGTCACGCGGCCCCAGTTCCATGGTCTTCAGCACCGGCTGGCCGACGGGCGTCTCCGGCCCCATACCGTAGTCCTGCAAAAAGCGGCGGCCGTTTTTATTGACCAGAATGCCGCCTTCGCCGCGGCAGGCTTCGGTCAGCAGTGTCCCCGTGTTCGGCAGACCGGTCGGGTGGTACTGCACAAACTCCATGTCCTTCAGCGCCACACCGGCACGATAGGCCAAGGCCATGCCGTCGCCGGTCTTGATCGCGCCGTTGGTGGTGAACGGGAACATGCGTCCCGCGCCGCCGCTGGCAATGATCACCGCATTGGCCCGGAAAAACTTCATCTGCCCGCTGCGCATCTCGATCGCCGTGAAGCCGCGGCAATGGCCGTCCTCCACCACCAGGTCGGTGACGTAATACTCATCAAAACGCTGGATCGACGGAAACTTCAGCGAAGTCTGGAACAGCGTATGCAGGATATGGAAACCGGATTTGTCGGCAGCGAACCAGGTACGCTGTTTTT
>CBHTVL010000241.1:0-4376 GCA_966096475.1 uncultured Burkholderiales bacterium | reverse complement strand
CCCCGCTGATGGCCCGTGCCGGACTGGCCGCAGCCGAACTGGCCGGCAGCCTCGCCGGTGACAGCGGCAAACCCGTGCTGATCATCGCCGGCCCCGGCAACAACGGCGGCGACGCGCTGGTTGCCGCCCTGCACCTCAAACAATCCTGGCATCCGGTCACCGTGGTTTGCCCCGGGGGCATCAGCAAATACAGCGGTGAAGCTGCCGTAGCGCTTCGCGACTGGAAAGCCGCCGGCGGCACCTGGCTGGAACGCATTCCGCAAACACAGGACTGGTCATTGGTCATCGACGGCCTGTTCGGCATCGGACTGCAGCGCGATATCAGCGGCGATTACGCCGCGCTGGTGGAACAGATCAACAGCCTCGACGCACCGGTGCTGGCTCTCGACGTTCCCAGTGGCCTCGACGTCGACACGGGACGGGTCATGGGCGGCGCGATCGTCGCCGACCACACCCTGACCTTCATCGCCTTAAAACCCGGCCTGCTGACGCTCAATGGTCCCGACTATTGCGGCGTACTGCATGTTGCCGACCTTGGTCTGACCGATGCCGTGGCCGCAGCCCCTCATGGCGTGCTGATTGCGGAAGGCGTGCTGCATCATCTGCTGCCGCAGCGACCACGCAATTCGCACAAAGGCACTTTCGGCAGCGCCGGCATCATCGGCGGCAACCACGGCATGACGGGTGCAGCCCTGCTGGCCGGACGCGCCGCACTGAAATGCGGTGCCGGCCGTGTGTATGTCGGACTGCTCGACAATAACGCCCCGCTCGTTGACCCGCTGCAGCCGGAACTGATGCTGCAGCCGGCGGATGGTGTGCTGCGACTGGATCATCTGAGCACACTGGCTGTCGGCCCCGGACTCGGTGATACGCCCGATGCCGCTGAATACCTCGACTGGGCACTGGAGCAATCCTTGCCGCTGGTACTGGATGCCGATGCACTGAATCTGGTCGCGATATTCGATGCATTAAAAAACAAATTAAAACAAAGAGTTACAACAACCATTCTGACGCCCCACCCGGCTGAAGCCGCCCGTCTGCTGGGCTGCGAGACGGCCGATGTGCAACAGGACCGCGTCGCAGCAGCACTGAAACTCGCCAAGGAGTTCAATGCCGGCGTGGTGCTGAAAGGTTGCGGAAGTGTCTGTGCCTGGCCGGACGGTCACTGGGCCATCAACACTTCTGGCAATCCCGGCATGGCCAGCGCCGGCATGGGCGATGTGCTGACCGGCATGCTCGCCGCATTGCTTGCGCAGGGTGTTGATGAACGGCATGCGCTGACGGCTGCGGTCTATCTGCATGGCGCCGCCGCGGATCGCAACATTGCGGAAGGCAACGGTCCGATCGGATTGACCGCCGGTGAAGTGATCGACGCAGCCCGCAGGTTGCTCAATCCGCGCTGAATTACACGGCCAGCGCGCGCACCGCAAAAATTCCCAGCAGCGTCATCGCCAGCGATCCGATCAGGTGGCTGCCGATCAGGGTCATCGCCCAGCCATAACGCGCCCCCTGCAGCAGGGTCACGGCCTCCAGTGAAAACGCCGAGAAGGTCGTCAGACTGCCGAGAAAGCCGGTCACAAAAAACAGCCGCCATTCCGGTGCCAGCGTCGCGTGTTGAACAAAAAACTCCAGCGCAGCACCGATCAGAAAACCGCCGGCGAGATTGACGGTCAGGGTGCCCAGCGGCAAGGCCGGCAGCAGATGATTCAGGGCGACTGACAAACACCAGCGCGACCAGGCGCCAAAAACGGCGCCGATGCCGACCGCCAGAAATCCCGCGACATTCACCGGTCGCGTCTCAGCCCGTTACGCCGATATTCCAGGGCACGTACTCGTGATCCCCGAGGCCGAGCAGTTCGCTCTTGGTTTTTTCGCCGGAAGCGATACGCAGCATCAGATCAAAAATCTGCTGCGCCTTGCCCGACAGCGAAACCGTACCGTCGAGAATCTCGCCGCAATTGATGTCCATGTCCTCTTCGAGTTTGGTGAACATCGGCGTATTGGTTGCCAGCTTGATCGACGGCACCGGCTTGGCGCCGAACATCGAGCCGCGGCCCGTGGTGAACATGATCATGTTGGCACCGCCGGCAATCTGGCCGGTCGCCGAGGTCGGATCGAAACCCGGCGTATCCATGAATACAAAACCGCGCTCGGTAACGGGTTCGGCATAACGGTACACCGCATTCAGCGGACCAGTGCCGCCCTTCATCGACGAACCCAGGGACTTCTCGAAAATATTGGCGAGGCCGCCATGCTGGTTGCCCGGGCTGACGACGCCGTTGATCTGGGTGTCGCGACCGACGGTGTAAACGTCTTTCCACCAGCGGATGCGTTCAATCAGTTTTTCGCCGACCTCGCGGGTTTTCGCGCGACGCGTCAGCGTGTGTTCGACACCGTAGATTTCCGGCGTCTCCGACAGGATGTGCGTACCGCCGTGACGGGCCAGCAGATCCATCGCCGCACCCAGCGCCGGATTCGCAGTGATCGACGAGAAACCGTCAGAACCGCCGCACTGCAGACCGATCATCAAATGACTGGCTGATACCTTCTGCCGCACCACCTTGTTCGCAGCGGGCAGCATTTCCTTGACCGCGGCAATACCGGCTTCAATGGTTTTGCGTGTGCCGCCGGATTCCTGCATCACAAAGGTCTTCAGGCGATCGCTGACATCAAGGCCCTCTTCCTTCATCAGACCCTTGATCTGGTTGCGCTCGCAGCCGAGGCCGATGATCAATGCGCCAGCAAGATTGGCGTGTCGCGCATAACCCGCCATCGTCCGCCGCAGCAGGTCCATCGGTTCGCCGGTCATTTCCATGCCGCAGCCGGTGCCGTGGGCGAAGGCGCAGACGCCGTCGATATTCGGGTATTCCGCCAGACGCTCCGGCGTGAAATATTCGGCGATCTTGTGCGCCACGGTCGCCGAGCAGTTCACCGTTGCCAGCACGCCGAGATAGTTGCGCGTAGCGACCTGGCCGTTGGCGCGGACGATACCCATGAAACTGGCACGCTCCTCTTCCGGAATCATCTGCTCCGGCTGGTAATCGCGGGCATAGGCATAGTCGCGATCAAATTCGCGGAATTCGAGGTTATGCGAATGCACGTAAGTGCCGGCCGGAATGTCCGCCGAGGCAAAACCGATGGTCACCGCATACTTCAGGATCGGCTCGCCCTTCTGGATCGCCCTTGCGGCAATCTTGTGTCCGGCCGGCACCTGGCTTTTGGCGGTCAGGCCGCCATCGAGCTTGGTGCCGATGGCGATGTCGCCGCGCGCGATCAGCACATTGTCGTTTTCATGCAGGCGGATCACCGGACCCGAGGCCGGTTTATCCTTGTTGATGTGTATAACGCCGTCATCCATGAAGCTGTCTCCTGAGATTGCTGTTGCGCCGGGTCATCCCGTCGCCATTTTACCGGTGCCGAAATACCGGGATGCCGTTTACTTTTTGCTGAATGCCGCTTTTAATTCCGGCGACATCGGCAAATCGAGCGATTTCTGCGCCTTGCCCACCGGAATCGGCTTGGTGAACCATTTGTCATGCCATTCCATCGCTTTGCCGGAAGCCACCGCCTCAGCCATCGTCGCATCAACCACCGCCTTCATCGCCGGATCATCCTTGCGATAGGCAATGGCAATCGCCTCGCTCGACAGCAGGTCCGGCAGAATGGTGTATTCGTCCGGTGCGGACAGGCTGGCACGCTGCAGGGCCAGCGGTGCTTTATCACGCGCATAACCGGCCGCCCAGCCCAGTTGCAGCTGGCTCAGCGCCGCATCGCTACTGACGACCTCTTCCAGCTTCCAGCCACTGCCGGATTTTTTCTGATAAGCGTCGATGGTGGCCACTGCCGTGGTTGCCTTGATCAGCACGACTTTTTTGCCTTTGAGCTGATCCAGTTTTGAAATGGCGTCTTTTTTGCGGACCATCACACCCAGACCGTCAAAATAAATCGGCTGCGAGAAGGCCATCTGCTTGCGCCGTTCGGCGGTATCGGAAGTACCCGAGCAGAACAGATCGGCAGAACCCTCGCTGACATAGGTCGTGATGCGATCCACGGGAATCGCGACATAAGCGACCTTGAGCTTGGCCATGCCCGGCTGGGCCATCACCCTGTCGACGATTGCATTGCAGAATTCAAGGCTGTAGCCGATCGGCTGCTTTTTGTCGTCCTGGTAGGAAAAAGGCGCGGCATCATCGCGATAACCGACGAGGATCTGACCGCGACCCTTGATCTTGTCGAATGTGACCTGAGCCTGGGCGAACACAGGCATGACACCCAGAACCAGCAACAAGGTAAAGCGCAGCATGGCAATCCCCTTTGAAAATTCAGCCTCACATTCAAATCAGCCTCACATTCTATCCAACAACCAGGGGATGCGG
>CBHTVL010000240.1:0-4382 GCA_966096475.1 uncultured Burkholderiales bacterium | reverse complement strand
TGTGGCGGCCATCTTGCCAATCCGACGTACGATGACATCTGCGGCGGCGACACCGGCCATGCCGAAGTCGTGCGCATCACCTTCGATCCGGCGGTGGTCAGCTACACCGATCTGCTCGAAGTATTCTTTGTCATTCACGATCCGACCACGCTCAATGCGCAGGGCAATGACATCGGCACGCAATACCGCTCGGTGATCTATTTTCACTCGCCGCAGCAAAAAGCGACCGCAGAAACCGTGATCAGGAACCTGACGGCGGGTGGCGTTTTTTCACGCCCGATCGTCACCGAAGTGACGCCGGCGCCGCATTTTTATATCGCCGAGCCCTATCACCAGGAATATTTCGAGAACAACCCGCGGCAGCCGTACTGTCAGGCCGTGGTGGGGCCCAAGGTTGCCAAGTTCCGCGCGAAGTTTGCCGCACGCGTGAAGAAGTAGGCGGGCTGCTCAGCCCGCCTGGGCGCGGTGGCGTGCCGCGGTGACGATGGACTGCGCCAGTTTGACCAGCGTCAGCGGCGCCGAACCTTCCGCCTTGTTGTTGGCGATGATCGTGCATTCATGTCCGGCGGCAACCGTCGCCATGCACAGCTGCGCAATCGAATCCCGCGTCGCGCTGTCTTCATCGATCAGCTGGTCGAAGGGCGTGAACCGCGCGCGGGCTTCCTCGTAGCTGTAACCCGACTTCAGATTCCAGCGGATCAACAGCGGTCCGGAACCGAAGCCCGACATTGCTGCCGCCTGAGCCGCCACCGGCGGCATCCGCGGGTGCACGCCGACGCAGTAACGCACGCCGGTTTCCTTCAAAGACGCAAAAAACCGGCGTGTGATCACGCGATCGTCGCGCACCTCGACGGCATACTGCGGGCCCTGCGGCAGCCGGCCGAGGAACTCCTGCAATTGAGCGATGAAACGTTCGGGTGCCCTTGTCATGGTTCTTCCCAGAGGCGGAAACTGGAACAGCAGCGTTCCGGCTTTGGCGCCCAGCCCGGAACGTACCGGCTCGACGAACTGCTCGATGGCATAGGCGGCATCCAGAAACTGCGGATTGCCGTCGCCGCGGAATGCATCTCCGCCGGGAAGCCACTGACTGGTGATCAGGCTCGGCGCTTTGATCACAAAACGGAAATCCTCAGGCACCTGTTCGGCATAGGCAGCGTATTGCCGCGGAGAAAGCGGCGCATAAAACGAGCGGTCAATGCCGACGCTCCTGAACAGCGGATGCTGCGAATAGGCGTTCAGGCCCTGACGCGACAGATCGCCGGGCGCCACCGTATCGGCCCAGACAATGCCGCGCCACCCGGGGAAATGCCATGAGGATGTGCCGAGACGTACGTCGGGAGGCAACTGCCGTGCCAGGTCGCGGGCTTCGGGTGCCGGCGCCGCCGCCGCGATGGCTGCGCCGCGCGCCGCGCCGGGCCTTGCACCTTCGAACAGGGACAATTGTCTCGACATGTTGGGTGGAAGCTTACCCCGAGTGAGGGTGTTCCGTGTCACCGTGCGGCGACGCAGCGCGGCGTAAACCGGGATCGCGGATGATGCAGACTGACAATTCAAGTTCCCCGACTAGGTCATTGATTTGCTTCCGCTCTTGCGCTGCCGCATGGTGCTCCCGGCGGCGGCAGGAAGCGCATTCGGATTGTGCGGCGGCAGAAGTGCCGATTCAATCGAACAACATCCTGACGGGATTCTGACGGGATGCCGGTTGGTACGCACTGACATTTTCCCTGCGGTACGACGCCGTTTTCCCTCTGAAAAAGCGTTGACAAAGGCATTTTCCCTCGGCATTCTCTCGACACCGTGCAATACACGGCAAAGCAGACTAGCCTGAACTCTGTATCAACGTTGTAATTTATTCAGTCACCTTACGGGAGAACCATCGATGGCTGCAAAGAAAAAAGCTACCAAGAAACCTGCTGCTAAGAAAAAGAAAGCCGCGGCGAAACGTAAACCCAATGCTGCATTCATGAAGCCGATGCAGCCGAGCGCAGCGCTCGGTGCAGTGATCGGCAACGGCGCGCAACCGCGTACCGAAGTCACCAAAAAAATCTGGGCCTACATCAAGAAGCATGGCCTGCAAGACAGCAAAAACCGCCGCAACATCAATGCCGACGAGAAACTGAAAGAAGTTTTCGGCGGCAAGAAACAGGTGTCGATGTTTGAAATGACCAAACTGGTCAACAAGCACCTGAAATAAGCGGATTTTCGCTATGAAGAGCGGGGCGCGACAGCGCCCCGTTTTTTTTCGTCCAACGCCCGGTTTTCCCTCGGTAAAACGCGGTCTCGGCCGGTCTAGCGGCGGCTGGTATAGGCGCCGCCGAGCAGCAGTACTGCTGCCATGGTCCAGAACACCGGCGTCATGCCCATGGTGCTGCCGGCGATGCCGAACAGCAGCGGCATGCCGGCCTGTGTCAGATTGAGCAGGAAGGTGCGCACACCCACCACTTCACCGCCGCGTCCCGGTGGCGCCGTGTTGTAGAGCAGCGACATGATCATCGGTTGCGTGCCGCCGATCGCCATTCCCAGCATGAACGCCACCGCCATCAGCAGCGACACGCTGTCGATCAGCGGGAAGATGAACATCGCCGCTCCGGTGGCGAGCATGCCGCCGATCAGCAGCGGCCATTCGCTAAGGCGGTGCACGATTGCCGGCAGTATCAGACGCACCAGGAAAATCGCCGCGCCGAAGGAACCGAGAATCAGTCCGATCACCGATGCTGACAGACCCAGGCGCGTACCGTGGATCGGCGTGACAAAGGTGAACAGGTCCCAGGCCATCGACAGCACGGCGCTGGCGACAAAAGCGCGGCGCAGGCCGCGGATGCGGAATAAATCGCCGACCCGCTTGTGGTCCTGTCCCGTGGCGGATGCCGGATGGGCGGGCAGGCGGATCGGCCGCAGCAGCATCAGTGCGATGCCGGCGGCGGCGCTGCAACCCAGCAGCAGAAACGTCATGCGGTGGCCGATCAGATCAATGGCAAAACCCGAAATCACCGGTCCGAGGAAGCCGGATGTCGAAAACGCCAGTGCCAGCAGGCTGAAGTTGCGCGAACGCTGCTCCGGTGTGCCGAGCAGTCCGGCGACCTGGTTGACGCAGATATGCACCAGCATGAACCCGCTGCCGACGACGGCGCTGACAATGAACAGCACTTCAATGCGCGGCACTGCCGCTCCCAGCAGCAGGGCACCCAAAACCGCGCCGGCGCCGATCATCAACGGCTTGCGCACGCCGATGCGGTCGATGGTGCGTCCCCAGCCGACGGCGAACAGCAAGGGCACTGCTGCGAGCAGCGAAATCAGGATGCCCACCGTCAGCGGTGTCGCCTGCAGATGCAGCGCGAACAGCGACAGCGTGACGCGGCTGCCGGCAAAAGCCAGATGCAGGATCACCGTCAGCAGCAGGACAAAGCGGATGGTCATGCCGTTTTTCGTGTCCACGACACCATGGCTACGCCGAGGCAGGTAATGGCGATCCCCGCCAGGGAGACCATCGACGGCACGACGTCGAACATCAGCCGTTCCAGCACTACCGCAAAAATCGGCGTCAGGTAAATCAGGCTGGTGACTTTGGTCGCCTGTCCGCGGCGCATCAGAGTGTGGAAGGCATTCACGGCGAGTAACGAGGCGCCGATGACCAGGAACACAATGACGCCGACGAGGGTCCATGACCAGCGCACTGCAGCGCCTTCGACAAACCACGCCAGCGGCGCCAGCACGGCGAAGGCGCTGAGGAATTGCACCAGAGCGGCGGCGCGCAGATCGACGGTGGGGCAATACACCCGCTGGTACAGCGTGCCGGCGGTGACGCCGGCAACGGAGACCGCCACTGCCGTCAATGCGCCCCAGGTGGCTTCACGGACATCGATCTTGTGCCAGACGATCAGCGTGACGCCGGCGAGTCCGATGACAATTCCTGTCCACTGCAGGGCGTTCAGCCGTTCGCGCATCCAGCGCATCGCGAACAGGGCTGTCAGCAGCGGCTGCACCGACAGCAGCACCGCGGTAATGCCTGCGGACAGGCCCAGATACTGCGAATAGTGGCTGCCGCCGAGATGCACGGCATGCATCAGCAGTCCGGCGACGATGACATGGCCGAGTTCCGTCCGGGTCGCCGGCCAGCGCGGTTTCAGCACCAGCACCAGTACCGTCAGGCAGAGGATGCCGAAGGCGAAACGCAGCGACAGGAAGGTGAACGGTGCGGCGTGCTGCAGGCCGATCTTGGTGGCGAGAAAACCGGAGCCCCAGATCGTGACGAAATACCAGGCGAGGAGGGATTCCCAGGCGCGTGCGGACAACGGTGCTGGCAATGGCGTGCCCGGCTCAGGGCGCGAGGCGGGAAAGCGTCCAGCGGCTGGGCCCGGCCGACATGTTCATCGCCGAGGCCG
>CBHTVL010000239.1:0-4390 GCA_966096475.1 uncultured Burkholderiales bacterium | reverse complement strand
ACCCTGCAGGCGGCCGGCGAGTGTCGGGCGTCCGATGCCGCGCAGCGTCAGCGGTTTGTCGATCTGGAAGTTGCCTTCGTGGAGCGCGCGTGCGATTTCAATGACGTCGCCGGTCTGGGCGCGGCTGATGGTCGCCTGCAGGTCGCTGCCGGGCCCGACGCGTAGCGTGGCGGCGTCGGCTGCATGCAGCCATGCCGCCGCCATCAATGCGCAGGCGAATGCCGTCAGCATGCGGCTGCGCGAGGGCTTGTTGTGTTTAACGTGCTGATTCATTTGCAGAAACGGTTTGTTCACGCCGGCAGGATGTTCAGCGCCTTGAGGGTCAGGAACAGTGTCGCGCCGATCAGCAGGTTCTTGAAGGCGACGTAACTCATCATATCCATCACGCCGGCGTAACGGTAGTTGCGCTTCCACCACGGGCCGTCCTTGACGTAGCGGCGGCCGGAGAGGCGGATCAGCACTTCATAAACGCTCCAGCCGAACCACCAGCCGATGATCGCGCCGGAGGACAGATTGCCGGAGATGGCCAGCGCCCAGGCGACGGTGGCGGCGATGGCCAGCGAGATGCCGGCGATCTGCAGCGCGCGCTGGTCGCGCCAGCCTTTCGCACTCCACGGCCAGATGTGTTCGTAGATTTCGATGGCGAGCCAGTGCAGCACGCCGGCTTTCTGCATGTACGGCAGTGGCACGCTGTCGGTGGGCATGCGCGGGTCCGGGCCTTCGGCCACCTTGGGATTCGCGGGTGCAGCGGGCACGGCGTGGATCGGGATGTAATAACCGTCACGGCCGATCGGCGTCATCTGCAGGCCGGCGCGTTCGCGGTGCTTGCGTTCGCGCGACAGCGGCGGGCAGGCGGTGGTGTCGGTGTAGAGGATCATGCAGTCGAGGCAGTGCAGGCATTCGCGATGGTCGATGCGGCCGGCGGCGTCGATCGCCTGCGCGCCGCAGCCGACGGCGCAGGCCTTGCAGCTGTTGCAGTCGGGTTTGCGGCGCAGGCCGAACCAGCGGAAGGTGCTGGGCATGGCCAGTGCCGCGCCCAGCGGGCAGATGTATTTGCAGTACGGGCGTTCGATGAACAGCGAGAGGCCGAGCAGCACGGCGACGAACAGGCCGTAGGGCCAGGCGCGGTGGGTGATGCCGACGAGGAAGGTGGTCTTGAAGGGTTCGACTTCGGCGAGCACTTCGGCCATGGTCATCGAGAACATCGATACCGTCAGCAGGCCGAAGAAGATCGCGTATTTGAGCCACTTCAGCCGGTCATGGATGTGTTGCGGCAGTTTGCCCTGAAAGCGTTTAAGGCCGAGTTTCTGGCCGATCTTGTAGATGGCTTCGGACAACGAACCGAAGGGGCACATCCAGCCGCAGAACAGGCCGCGTCCAAACAGGAACACGGTGATGATGATGAAAATCCAGAACACGAAAATGAAGGGGTCGGAGAGGAACAGCGACCAGGTCCATTTGAACAGCAGCGAGTGGAACCAGGTCAGCACCTGGGTGATGGAGGGTTGCGCCATCACGCCGAAACCGACCCAGGCGATGCTGACGGCCCAGGCGGTGTATTTGAAGGCGTTCACCGGCCATTTGTTCTTGTGCGTCGACAGCCGCGTCAGTTTCTCGCGCAGGGCATAGACGATGGCGACACCGATCAGCAGCACGCTGAACAGGCCGATGTCGACGGCGCGGTCCTGCCAGATGCGCACCCAGGGGGCAGCCTGCGTTTCGACTTTGGGACGGCCGCCGGTCAGCAGTGAAGCGTCGAGCCAGACTTCGGATTCGAACACCGCAAAACTGCGGTGGCCGGTGGCGCGGTCGACGCGGTTGCCGAGAAAGGCCAGCCGCCACGGGTAGGCGGCGGAGAATCCGGCGCGGCGGATGATGAAGATCGATGATTCGTCGTAGCGCGGCGCACCCGCGGCTTCGAGGCCGTAGAGATTGACGGCATCGAGGTCGCGGAAGGTGAAGGCGTCGGCGCCCTGTTTGACCTGCACGCGGTCGTAGAGGCCGCCGCGCACAAAGCCGGAACCCTTGAAGGATTCGGCGCCGTCGGTGCGGATCACGAATAGTGCATGTTCGTTTTCGCCGAGGCGCGAGCGCAGGTTGGCGTATCCCTGTTCGCCGAGCAGGCTGCTGCCGACGTCAGGGTGATTGAGGTCGCCGAACCACAGTTCGATGAAGGGTTGCGGACTGCGCTCGAGTCCGACCTGCTCGGGCATCACGCGCAGACGCTGCACCGCGCCGAGTTTGACCAGTTCGGACCAGCTGTGGCGCACGCCGCGCAGCAGGTAGCGTGCGGGTTCGCGGATGGTCGGCGCGATGATGCCGGTCTGGCGCGCGACGGCGGAACCCGACAGCTGCATGACCTGATTCTGCGCGATCACGGTGACCGTGGCGCCGGAAATAGCGTCGACGCCGAAGACGTTTTCATCGGGGCGGTTGGGGCCGACTTCGATGCGGTCCTTGACCGATTTGCCGAGATATTGCGCGTTGAATTTTTCCAGTGCCGACTCGGGGATGCCGAGCAGCAGAATGGGTTCGGAGTGTTTCAGTACTTTGATGCCGACATAGCGGCCCTGCAGATCCATGCCGATCAGCGTGACCACCGGTTTGCCGGAATAGGCCGGCGTGTCGGTGATGTCGGTGGACAGCATGACGTAGCCGAGCAGTTTTTTGCCGGAGGGCTGCGTGCTGTCGGCGTCGCCGTAGGCTTCTACATAAGGCGGTTGCCCGATCCGTTCGGAAAAACCGGTGGCGCCGGGGAATACCGACTGGCAGGGCACCCATTTGCAAAGGTCTTTTGCGGTGCTGAGTTCGGCCGGCAGCTCGGCTTCATAAGCGCCGCCCTGCGAGGCTTGCGCACCGGCGCACAGCAGCAGGAGGCCGAGAAGGAATGCCGCGAAAAATTGCAGTTTTGAACGCAACGGATGCCTGACATGAAAAACGGTCGTGCGCGCAGGGAGTCGCGCACGACCGGCCGGGGAGACCTGGGAAATCCTCAGGCCTCGACGATCATCCGCGTACGCATTTCCAGATGGAGTGCGTGGCAGAAGTGGGAGCAGTAACACCAGAACACGCCGGGTTTGTCCGCGGTGAAGGTCACCGAGGCGGTCTCCTGCGGGTTCACCACAAAGTTGACGTTGTAGTTCGGGATGGCGAAGCCGTGGGTCAGATCCTCAATCTTGTCCAGATTGGTCAGGATCAGCGTGACTTCGTCGCCTTTTTTCAGCTTGAACTCGCGCATGCTGAATGCCGGGGCCTGCGAGGTCAGCTTGACGGTGACTTTTTTGCCTTGGCGGAACACGCCGGTTTCCTTGGCATCCTTGATCGCGATCGGCGAGTGGTTGATGTCGTACACCTGCTTCGGTTTCACCAGATCGCGTTTGAAGATGATGAAGTCATGCGGTTCCGGGCGTACCGGGTGGTCGGCGAGCAGGATCATCTTGTCGCCGGAGATGTCGACCAGCTGTTCGTTCTCCGGGTGCATCGGGCCGACCGGCAGGTAGCGGTCCTTGGAGAATTTGCAGCCGACCGCGAGGTATTTGCCGTCGGCGGCCATGGTCTCGGACTGCGAGGCATTGATGTGGCCGGGCTGGTACTGCACATCCAGGCGGTCAATCACGTACTTGGCGGTCTTGTCGCCCTTGGCGAACTTGATCGCGGCTTCGACATTCCATTTGACGACCTGGCTGTCGAGGAACAGCGTGGTGTAGGCATTGCCGCGGCCGTCGAATGCGGTGTGCAGCGGGCCGAGGCCCAGTTCGACTTCGGCGACGATGGCGGCATCGATTTTTTCCAGCTTGCCGTCGAACCATTCCAGCACTTTGGACAGTTCGATCACCGACGCGGTGGGCGACAGCTTGCCGGCGCAGATGAAGTACTTGCCGTCGGGGCTGGCGTTGACGCCGTGCGGGTTCTTCGGCACCGAGACATAGGCGGTCAGCGCGGTTTTCGGATCCTTGTTGGCGTCGCGGGTGCCGTCGACAACGGGAACCTTCGAGCTGCCCACGGTTTTGAATTTCCCGGCCTTGACCGCGGCTTCGATGCGGGCGACGTTGAAGAACAGGCAGGCATCGCGTTCGGCGGACATCATGTCCTCGTACTTGGCGCCCATCTCGGTGTTGTACTGGTTGGTCGCCGCCAGCTTGCCGTCATAGGAGGTGGCGGTGAGGTCGCAGTTGCCGTCGATCAGCACCTGCCAGCGCACTTCCATCGATTCGGCATCGACGCAGCTGAACATCGAACGGTATTTGGTCGCATCCTCGGAGCCCGTGTTAGGCAGCGGGATCGAGAATTCTGCGCCGCAGAATACGCGCGTGGTGTAGTCGATTTTCGGATCCACGGGGTCGCGCTTGTCCGGGAAGATGCCGTGGAAGCCCTGCACATTGGGCAGTTC
>CBHTVL010000238.1:0-4399 GCA_966096475.1 uncultured Burkholderiales bacterium | reverse complement strand
GGATCCAGCGTTTCGTTTTCACCGCGATAACGGTCGGGCGAGCGGGCATCCAGAACCTGTGCCTTGCGCGACTGCAGGTTCGCCGTGACCGCTGCGCTGTCGACGGTCAGCTGCGTCTGCACCCGGTTGCTGTAAGTCGCCGCTTCCACCGCCGGTTGGGCAACGGTGTACGGCAGTCCGGCGCGCTGCCAGGCACCCCAGCCGCCGTCGAGCACCGCGACGCGTTCATGGCCGACCCAGCGCAGCATCCACCACAGGCGTGCCGCAAATGCGCCGCCGCTGTCGTCGTAAGTGACAACCTGTTTGCTGTTGTCGATGCCCAGCGCGCCGAGACGCAGGCTGAAGGTGGACGGGTGCGGCAAAGGATGACGTCCGGTGAGGCCGGTTTTCGGGCCGGACAGATCGGCGTCGATATGCAGGAAACGTGCGCCCGGTATATGTCCGTTGCGGTAGGCGCGGTAACCGGCGCTGTAGTCGGCAAGGTCATGCCGGCAGTCGCAGATGATCCATTCCGGATCGTTCAGATGCGCTGCGGTTTCTTCGGCGCTGACGAGCGTCTTGTAGGCCATTGCGGCAATCCGGTGGTGAACGGGAGCGGCAAAGGTAGCAAACGCCGACCGAAAATCAAGCGCCGGAAAAAGTCACGGCAGCCGCAGCTGCCGTAATGATCATGCAAATGCCTGTTTTTAAAAAAGAATTATTTAGCGAGCCGGGGCCCGATTTCACGCCGCAGGAATTCGTGGAAATGCACCATGCCGTCTTCCAGCGGTGACTGGTAGGGTCCGGTTTCGCTGCGGCCCTGCCGCCACAAGGCGCGACGGCCTTCGGTCATGCGCGCGATGATCTCGGCGTCTTCAACCGCGGTCTCGCGGTAGGCGGCCTGTTCGGCTTCAACGAATTCACGCTCGAACAGCGCGATGTCTTCGGGGTAATAGAACTCGACCACGTTGCTGCAGGCTTCGGGGCCGCGCGGCACGATGGTGCTGACCACCAGCACATGCGGATACCACTCGACCATGATGTTCGGGAAATAGGTCAGCCAGATCGCGCCGTGCGCCGGCGCCTTGCCTTCGCCGTAACGCATGACCTGATCATGCCAGCGCTGATAGACGGGGCTGCCCGGACGCGCAAGCTGGTTGGCGATGCCGCAGGTCTGCACGCTGTACCAGTCGCCGAACTCCCACCGCAGGTCATTGACGTTGACGAAGTGGCCGAGACCCGGATGGAAAGGCTCGACGTGATAGTCCTCAAGATAAACCTCGATGAAGGTTTTCCAGTTGCAGGCGTATTCGTCGATCTCCACACGGTCGAGCATGTAACCGGAGAAATCCAGATTCTTCATCACGCCGAGTTTTGCCAGGTCGCGCGCAATGTCACGGCGGCCGGCAAACAGCAGGCCGTTCCAGTTGGTCAGCGGCGTGCGCGCGAGATCGAGGCAGGGGTTGTCGGGGAAATGCGGCGCGCCGAGCAGTTTGCCGTCGAGGCCGTAGGTCCAGCGGTGCAGCGGGCAGATGATGTTTTGGGTGTTGCCGCGATCCTTCAGGATGATCGCCTGGCGGTGGCGGCAGATGTTCGAAATGAGATCGATGCCGCCGGCATTACGCACCAGCGCCTGTGCGTTATCGAGCCAGGCGAGCGCGTGATAGTCCCCGGTGTTCGGCACCATCAGTTCATGACCGACATAACCCGGGCCGTTATCGAACAGCAGGCGTTTTTCGACCTCGTAAATATGCGGGTCGAAATACCACTGTACAGGGAGTTGCGTGGAGGTTTTGCCGAACGCGGAAACGCTGGAGAGATCGGACATGCAGCGGGTGCGAAAGTTACAGGTTGGTCAGCCGTCGATGGTGTTTCAAGGGCCTGATTCTTAAAGTTTTTTAGCGCTGATTCTGGGGCAATGAAGCGGCGGCAAAAATGAGCGGCCATTCTTCCCCAGCCCCCCCTAAAAGGCAACAACAATTTCCTCAGGGTTTGGCTGCCGCAGGAGCAGGTTTCACTATAAGTTCATGTTTATTAAAAGAAATGTCGCCGAAAAAGGCTGTTGCAAAAGTGCCCGTGTTGTCGGTGTCGGTAGCCACGGCGATGGCACTGACAGGCGGTGCGTCCTCGCCGAACGCCGCGCGGAAATCCCGATTGATATTGCGTTCCACATCCACCCACTGCCGGACGCGGGCGGGACCGGATTCCACAACGATGACTTTGACGCGATCGGTATAAGCGCTGGACGCGATCATTCCCGCGGCTGTCTTGCCGTCCCAGATATAACACAGCGTTGCTGCCGGCAGATCCGGATCGAACAATGCGCGCGCCACGCGCAGTTTGTTGCGTTCGAAGAAGGACAGTTTTTCCAGCGGGTAATCAAACATCACATAAACCCTTGCCGGAAAATCATCACGGTCTTTCCTGCGCAGATCCGCAGTCTCAATGAGATTGCCGATTTTCCAGCGCCAGCGCAGCCAGGGCAGTATCGCGGGATCGACACGCAGCTTGCGTGACAGTCCTGAAGCGCCGGCCTCCGAGTCCGCACGCAATACTGTGGTGCCGTTGTCATCGACCAGCGTGTAGCGGGTGTGTACTTTGATGTTGGACGCGGTGAGCGGTGTCCAGCCGGCAGGCGGCGTATTGCCCGGTCGTAAAGAAGAGAATGCCGCCGCGACGAGTTGATCATCGACGGCGAAAGCCGCGGAGGCACTCAGCAGCAATGCGGGCACAAGCAGCTTGAGCCGATGATCAGGCGACAGGCGTTTCATGTCTGTTATTCATGATTCCCGATCGCTGCAGGCGCTGCCAGTCTTCGGGGCGGTCCACATCCCACAGGGTTTCCAGTTCCTGCCAGCGCAGCCCGCAGTCGCGCAAACGTTCACGGGTTTGTGTCATCACCTGATCACTGCTCCAGGCGATGTCGTCGAACAGGCGCGGCTCATGGCGTGCAAGGCCGATCAGCGTATAACCGCCGTCCTCGGCCGGACTGAACACGGCGTCATGGCCGGCGCGCAGCGCTGCTGCCGCGTCATGAAGATGCCGGACGGTCAGCGCAGGACAATCGGTGCCGATGCAAATCGCATATTTCGTGTGCGCAAGCGATTGTGCAAAGGCCTGGGCCATGCGCGCGCCGAGATCATTGCCGGTTTGCAGTTGCAGCGTGGCGCCGCAATCGCCGGCTGCCGCCACCAGCGCCGGGTGTGTGGTATCCGGTGCGCACCACAGTTCCAGCTTCGCAGGTGCTGCCGCCCGTGCGGTAGCCAGTGCATGGCGGAGCAGACGTCCCTGCAGTTCGGCGGCGCCATCGGCGCCAAGCAGCGGGATCAGCCGCGTTTTTGCCGCGCCGGCGACCGGCGCCTTGGCGAATACGAGTATCGCGAGATCAGGATTTGCGTCGGACATATTGCCGTGCCAGCCGATCGGGATCGGCGCCGAGAAAATAGGCGAGGCGCAGCCGCCACATCAGCAGGATCGTGCGCCACACCCCGTGTTTTTCCCAGCGACGGCCGGAAGTGGTCATGCGGTGGGCGATGCACAGCGGCGCGCCATAACGTTTCAGTTGCCGCGTGAGCGCGATGTCTTCCATCAGCGCGATTTCCGGAAAGCGCCCTGCGGCTTCAAACAGCGAGCGGGTCATGAACAGGCCCTGATCGCCGGTGGCAATGCCGGTCAGGCGCGAGCGCCAGTTCATCATCTGCGAGATCACGCGCAGCATCGGATGGGCGCCGGTAATCGAGACATCAAAACGTCCCCAGCTGCGCCGGCTGCCGGACAGGCCGCCGACGATCAGGCCGTCAGCGCCGTCCGGCAGGCTGGAGTCGGCGTGCAGAAAACAGAGAATTTCCCCTCTGGCGGCGGCAGCGCCGGCGTTCAACTGCAGCGCGCGTCCGCTTGGTGACGTGATGACTTTGTCGGCGCGTTCCGCGGCGAGCGCTGCGGTGTTGTCGCTGCTGCCGCCGTCCACCACGATGACCTCGACGCCGCGCTGGCGCAGCGGCTGCAGGCTGTCCAGCGTGGTCGTGATGTGTTCCGCTTCATTGAGCGCGGGGATGATGATGGACAGTGACAATTCGGGGCCGGCAGTCGGGATTATTTCTTGGCGTCGTTCAGCGTCCAATCATAATCCAGATGCCGGGTCGCAGCCTTGCGTTCAGTGATCGCCTGCTGCTGCGCGGGGTTATCCGCGAGCAGGGCTGCGTATCTGGCGAAAAACTGTTCGCGCGACTGCATCGGCGTGCCTTTGCCGTCGAAGCCGCGGTAGCCGCTGCTCCAGTCGGTGGTGAACCATTTGAATATCTCCGAAACTTCCAGCGCGTTGTCCTGCGCGTTGTAGCGGTTGCGGCTGCGGTCTGACAGGAAGCGTTTGGTCTGTTCTTCGAGTTGTGCATCCAGGCGCGCAGCGACATAAGCCTCTTCG
>CBHTVL010000237.1:0-4404 GCA_966096475.1 uncultured Burkholderiales bacterium | reverse complement strand
GGTGCAGACCCGCAAACCCATCGTCGCCGCGATCCACGGCAGCGCCATCGGCGCCGGCCTCGGACTGGCGCTGGTCGCCGACTTCCGCGTCACCTGCAAGGAAGCGCGTCTGGCGGCAAACTTTTGTGCGATGGGTTATCACCCGGGCTTCGGCATGACGGTGACGCTGCCACGCCTGGTCGGCCATCAAACCGCGAAGTGGCTGTTCCTCACCGGCAAACGCATCCCCGGCGAAGAAGCGTTTGAACTGGGACTGGCCGACCGGCTGGTTGCGCAGGACCAGGTGCGTCAGGTCGCGCAGGAAATGGCCGCCGAACTGGCGAAGTCGGGACCGCTGGCGGTTCAGGCCACGCGCGAAACGCTCAACGGCGATCTGTTCGCCGCCTTCCGCGCCGCAACCGAACGCGAAGCCTTCATCCAGATGATGCTGCGCGAAACCAACGACTTCAAGGAAGGCGTCAAAGCGGGCTTCGACCGCCGGGATCCGGTGTTCACCGGAAGTTGATGAAGCAGACCCGGATCAGGGCACGGTGACTTCGACGTTGTCGATCAACCGTGTCTTGCCCAGACGGGCCGCCGCCAGAATCACCAGCTCGCGCTCGCCGTTCGACGGCGGCTGCAGATCGGCACGACGGCGCACCGCGACGTAATCGGGTTTCCAGCCGTGTTTGGCCAGCTCGGCCATCGCGCCGAGTTCAATGCGCTGGTAATCACGCGCACCGAGTGCGATTTCACCGCGGGAATTTTTCAGCACGCGGTACAGCCGCGGCGCCTCCTGGCGCTCGGCCGGCGTCAGATAGGTATTGCGCGACGACAGTGCCAGACCGTCTTCGGCGCGAACCGTTTCGGCCAGAATCAGTTCGATCGGTAATGCGAACTGGCGCACCATATTCGACAGCACCAGACACTGCTGGTAATCCTTCTTGCCGAAAATAGCCGCATGCGGCGACACCATGTTGAACAGCTTCAGCACCACCGTGGCCACACCGCGGAAATGTCCGGGACGCGCACCGCCGTCGAGGATGTGCTGGAGATCGGAAGGCTCGACAACGAAGGTCTGCGGCTCCGGATAGATTTCCTTCTCATCCGGTGCAAACACCACATCGACGCCGGCATTGCGCAGGCGCTCGCAATCCGCTTCAAAGGTGCGCGGATAGCGGTCGAAATCCTCGCGCGGGCCGAACTGCAGCCGGTTGACGAAAATGCTGACCACGGTGCAGGCCGCGCGCGGCTTGGCGATGCGCATCAGCTCGATGTGCCCCTCGTGCAGATTGCCCATCGTCGGCACGAACACGTTGTCGGGTTCGCGCCGCAGGCGTTCGCGCAGTTCGGGCACGGAATGAATGACGTCCATTGGAAACCGTGGGTTTGTGGCGGGTGGTGGATAAACGAGGGCGCATTATATATGCGCCCGCGGGCCGCGGCGGCGAACGCCGCGGAAGGTCAGAAGGAGTGTTCGCGCCCCGGGAATTTGCCTGAACGCACTTCCGCGACATACAGCGCGACCGCATCCTGGATCGATCCGGCGGCCGCCTTCATGTAATTCTTGACGAACTTGGCCTTTTTGCCGGGATAAACGTCGAGCATGTCGTGAAGCACCAGCACCTGGCCATGGCAGTCGACGCCGGCGCCGATACCGATGGTCGGCACCTTGGCCGCCGCCGTGACCTGGCTGGCCAGCGCCGCGGGAATGGCTTCGAGCACGATCATGCCCGCCCCCGCCTGTTCGAGAATCCGTGCGTCATCGAGCAGCCGCTGCGCATCATCCTCGGCCTTGCCCTGCACCTTGTAGCCACCGAGCTGGTGCACCGACTGCGGCGTCAGCCCGAGATGGCCGCAGACCGGAATGCCGCGCTCGGTCAGGAAAGAAATGGTTTCCAGCATCGGCCGGCCGCCTTCGATTTTGACCATCTGCGCACCCGCCGCCATGATTTCGGCGGCATTGCGGAAGGCATCCTGCGGGCTGACCTGACAGGAGCCGAAAGGCCTGTCGCCGCTGAGGACTGCGTTTTTCGCCCCGCGCGCCACGCAGGCGGTGTGATAAACAATGTCGCGCAGCGACACCGGCAGGGTTGATTCATGACCTTGCAGCACATTGCCCAGCGAATCGCCGATCAGCAGCGTATCGACACCGGCGCCGTCCAGCAGCGACGCGAAACTGGCGTCATAGCAGGTCAGCATGGTGATCTTCTCGCCTTCCCGCATCATCTTGTGCAGATTGCTCAACGTGATACGCATATTGTTTCCTCTCGATGGCCCGGCCGCCGTTAACGGTCAGTTGCCCAGGCTGAAAAATTCCCGCGGACCGCGCAGCGCATTGATCCGCTGCAACAATAAATCAAAATCCGCCGGTGAATCAACGAAGTTCAGATTGTCCGAATTGACGATCAGCAGCGGCGCGGCATCGTAGTGATGGAAAAACCGCGCATAAGTATCAGCCAGACGGACCAGATAGTCATCCGGTATCGACGTTTCATAGGCGGTCGCACGCCGGCGCACGCGCTCGATCAGCGTTTCCACACCGGCCTGCAGGTAAATCACCAGATCGGGCTGCGGCGACTGCGGCTTGAGATGATCGTAAATCTGCCGGTACAGCGCGAGTTCGGCGTCATTCAGGTTCATGCGCGCGAACAGCGGATCTTTTTCGAGCATGAAATCGGAGACGGTGATGCCGCGAAACAGGTCGGACTGCACCAGATCGCGCACCTGGTTGCTGCGCTGGAACAGGAAAAACAGCTGCACCGGCAGCGCGTGACGCGTCGGGTCCTGATAAAAACCCGGCAGAAAGGGATTCGCATCCGGATCTTCGAACAGGGTCGCGGCGCCGAGATGGGTCGCCAGTTTTTTCGCCAGCGTGGTCTTGCCCGAACCGATCGGACCTTCGACCACGATATAACGGTATTTCGGATTCATCACCGGGTTCATGTTCATGCCGGCATCCGCTGCAGTTGCGCGATGCTCCCGGCATCAACACGTGCCGCCAACTCACTGACCCTGCCCTGCCCCGGCACCTGCATGTCGGGCGCGATTTCGGCCAGCGGCAGCATCACAAAAGCCCGCTCGAGCATGCGCGCATGCGGAATGGTCAGACCGGGATCATGGATGACCGTATCGCCGTACAACACGATGTCCAGATCGAGCGTGCGCGGCGCGTTGGGACATTCGCGCACGCGACCGTTGACGCGCTCGATCGCCAGCAAGGCTTCGAGCAAGGCGTGGGGTTCAAGCGTGGTGTCGATCAGCGCCACCGCATTGATGAAATCCGGCTGATCCGCATAACCCACCGGCGCGCTGCGGTACAGCGAAGACCGCGCCGTCAGCCGGGTACCGGGCAGTGCCGCAAGCGCGTTGAATCCGGCTTCGATCTGGCGCAGCGGTTCGCCGATGTTGGCGCCGAGCGCAATGCAGGCCGTGCGTGGCGCCTGGGTCACAACCGTTATTCCGCTGCGGGTGCGGCGTCGGCCGGATTGCGGCGACGGCGTTTGCGGCGTTTTTTCGCCGGCGCACTGTCGGCAACCAGCATCGTCGCACGGGCGTCAGCATCGGCATCCTGGAAACTGGTCCACCAGTCACCCAGTGATTTTTCAACCTCACCGCTTTCACAGCGCAGCAGCAGGAAATCATAGGCGGCGCGGAAACGCGGCTGCTCAAGCAACCGGTACGGGCGCTGCCCCGCACGCTGCTCAAAACGCGGCTGCATGATCCACAGTTCTTTCATGTCCGAGGAATAACGCCGCGGAATCGCCAGCTGTTCGGTCTGCTGGTCAAGCACGCCGTCCATCGCCTCGTGCAGCGCCGGCACCGGCGGCATGCCGCGGGCCTGATGTTTTTTCCACGCAGCCAACACTTCGTGCCACAGCAGAGCGGCAAACAGGAAGGCCGGCGAGATGGTCTTGCCGGTGCGGATACGGGTGTCGGTGTTTTTCAGCGCGAGCATGACAAAACGCTCACCCATCGGCTGCTCGAGGATGACGTCGAGCATCGGCAGCAGGCCGTGGTGCAGGCCTTCCTTGCGCAGACGCTTGACGCACTCCGCAGCGTGACCGCACAACAGCAGCTTGAGCATCTCATCAAACAGACGCGCTGCCGGAACATTGGCCAGCAGCGGGGCCAGAGACTTCACCGGCTTGCGCGTGGCGGCATCCATTTCCAGACCGCAGGAGGCGGCAAAGCGTGCCGCGCGCAGCATGCGCACCGGATCTTCGCGATAACGCTGCTCCGGATCGCCGATGACGCGCAGTTTTTTGCTTTTCAGATCGGCGACGCCGCCGTGGTAATCCCAGACTTCTTCCCGGGCCGGATCGTAAAACAGCGCGTTGATGGTGAAATCGCGGCGCGCGGAATCCTGCGACTGGTCGCCCCAGACGTTGTCGCGCAGCAGGCGGCCGTGTTCGTCTTCGACCT
>CBHTVL010000236.1:0-4420 GCA_966096475.1 uncultured Burkholderiales bacterium | reverse complement strand
ACGGCAAGTATTACCTTGCGGGTGACGGCGCGACTTACGATGAGGATGGTTACATCCGCATCATGGGCCGCATCGATGATGTGCTGAATGTTTCCGGCCACCGCCTCGGCACGATGGAAATTGAATCGGCGCTGGTTGCCAACAGTTCACTGGTGGCTGAAGCCGCCGTGGTCGGCCGTCCGGATGATCTGACCGGCGAGGCTGTCGTTGCCTTTGTCGTCCTCAAGCAGGCACGTCCTGAAGGCGAAGCGGCGAAAAAAATGGTCAAGGAATTGCAGGACTGGGTCAGCAAGGAAATCGGCCCGATCGCCAAACCCAAGGACATCCGCTTCGGCGAAAACCTGCCCAAGACCCGCTCCGGCAAGATCATGCGCCGGCTGCTGCGCTCCATCGCCAAGGATGAAGAAATCACCCAGGACGTTTCCACACTGGAAAACCCCGCGATCCTGGAACAGCTGAAGCAGCCGCAGAAATAACCCCGCCATGCACGGCGGGCGGCGGCCGCAGCAATGATCAGACCCACCCTCAAGGGACAGCGCCTCGTGGCGCTGTTCCTGCTGGGCTGCCTGCTGTTCAACTATCCGCTGCTGTCGCTGTTTGCCGGCGATATGCGGATCTGGGGCATCCCGCTGGTCTATGTCTATCTCTTTGCCGCCTGGGCCGTGCTGATTGCAGCAATGGCGCTGATCATCGAACGCCGCGACCAGTAATATGCTCACCGGCGCGCTGATCGTCGTCATTTCCTTCGTCTACGTCGGACTGCTGTTCGCCATTGCCCGTTATGGCGACAAACGCGCCGACGCCGGCCGCAGCATCATCGCCAATCCCTACATCTACACCCTGTCACTGGCGGTGTACTGCACCTCATGGACGTTCTATGGCAGCGTCGGACGCGCCGCGACCAGCGGCATCGGGTTCCTGCCGATCTACCTCGGCCCGACACTGATGGCTGCGCTGTGGTGGTATGTGCTGCTGAAGATGGTGCGCATCAGCAAGGCCCATCGCATCACCTCGATTGCCGATTTCATCGCCTCGCGCTATGGCAAAAGCCATGTGCTGGGCGGACTGGTCACCATCATCGCCGTCCTCGGGATCGTGCCCTACATCGCCCTGCAGCTGAAAGCGATCTCGGCCAGTTTCTCGACCATTCTGCAGTATCCGAACAACCTGATCTCCGCAGCCCCTGATGCCCTGCCCTTCCTGCAGGACAATACTTTTTACGTGGCCATGCTGCTGGCGGTGTTCACCATCCTGTTCGGCACACGGCATCTCGACGCCACTGAACGGCACGAAGGCCTCGTTGCCGCCATTGCCTTTGAATCCATTGTCAAACTGGTGGCCTTCATTGCGGTCGGCATTTTCGTGACCTTCGGCATGTTCGACGGCTTTGATGACCTGTTCAGCAGGGCCGCCGCCGTGCCTGAACTCAATGCCCTTTTGGTCCAGGGAGGCGCCGCCGGCAACTACACCACTTGGGCCTCGTTGACCATTCTGTCGATGCTGGCCATCATCCTGCTGCCGCGCCAGTTCCAGGTCGCCGTCGTTGAAAACGTTAACGAACGCCATCTCAACAAGGCCATCTGGCTGTTCCCGCTGTATCTGCTGGCGATCAACATTTTTGTACTGCCCATCGCGCTCGGCGGCATGATGCATTTTCCGGCCGGAACGGTGGATGCCGACACCTTCGTGCTGACGCTGCCGCTGTCGGAAGACAAAACCTGGCTGGCACTGCTCGCCTTTGTCGGCGGCCTCTCGGCCTCCACCGGCATGGTCATCGTCGAGACCATCGCCCTGTCGACCATGGTTTGCAACGATCTGGTAATGCCCATTCTGCTGCGCCTGAAAGCCCTGCGACTGACCGAGCGCGCGGACCTGTCCAACCTGCTGATCGGCATCCGCCGCGCCGCCATCGTATTGGTGCTGGTGCTGGGTTATGTGTATTTCTATCTCGCCGGTGAAGCCTATGCGCTGGTATCCATCGGACTGATCTCGTTCTCGGCCGTGGCGCAGTTCGCACCGGCCATGCTTGGCGGTTTGTTCTGGAAAGGCGGCACACGGCTTGGCGCGCTGTCCGGACTCAGCGCCGGTTTCCTGGTCTGGCTGTATTCCCTGCTGCTGCCCTCTTTTGCCAAATCAGGATGGCTGCCGATCACCTTTCTCACTGAAGGCATTCTCGGCATCGACCTGCTCAAACCGCAGCAACTGTTCGGCCTGCAGGGCATGGATGAAATCTCCCACTGCCTGTTCTGGAGCATGATCGCCAACGTCGGCCTGTATGTCAGCGTCTCGTTGTGGCGGCGTCCCACTGCGGCCGAGCACAGCCAGGCCAACCTGTTTGTTGATGTTTTGCGTCATGTCGCCGCCGGCAGCGGTTCGCGTTTCTGGCGCGGCAGCGCCACGGTAGCCGACCTGCAGACTCTGCTCGGCCGTTTTATCGGTCCCGAACGCGCCAATGAATCGTTTGCGGCTTACGCCCGCAGCCAGGGCATCAACGGCGTCGAGCAGCTCACGGCCAATGCGGTACTGGTACATTACGTCGAATCGCAGATCGCCGGCGCCATCGGCAGCGCCTCTGCACGCGACATGGTGGCTTCCGTCGTGGTCGAGGAACCGCTCGCCCTCGAAGAGGTCATGACAATCATCGACGAAGCGTCACAGGCACTGGCTTACAGCCGGCAACTGGAGCAGAAATCACGCGAACTGGAAGCCGCCACCAATGAATTGCGCAGTGCCAACCAGCGGCTGCAGGAACTCGACCGGCTGAAGGATGATTTCATTTCCACAGTCACCCATGAACTGCGTACACCGCTGACTTCAATCCGTGCCTTTTCCGAAATTCTCGGTGACAACCCGCAGCTTGAATCCGCCCAGCGCGCGAAATTTCTCGGCATCATCACCCGCGAATCCGAGCGGCTGACCCGCCTGATCAACCAGGTACTGGATCTCGCCAAGATCGAATCCGGCGCAGCCGAATGGCACCCCAGTGCGCTCGACATGCGTGAAGTCATCGAGGACGCCACCACTGCGCTGAGTCAGATCTACAAGGAACGCGGCATCCGGCTGACAACGGATCTGCCGGGCGGCATGCCGGTGGTCTATGCCGACCGTGACCGCGTTTTCCAGGTCATTCTCAATCTGTTGTCCAATGCCGCCAATTTCTGCGACAAGCCGGAAAGCCGGGTTCATGTTTCAGTGATTATTGAAGACACCGCGCTGCGCATTGAAATTGCCGATAACGGCATTGGCATCAGCGCCAGTGATCAGACCATCATTTTCGAGAAATTCCGTCAGGTCAGTGACACCACGTCAGGAAAACCCAAAGGCAGCGGTCTCGGCCTCGCCATTTCAAGGGAGATCGTGCAGCACTACAAAGGACGTCTGTGGGTCGTCAGCACGCCGGGGCTGGGCTCCACCTTTTCGTTCACGCTGCCCTTGCCGCGCAGCAAGCTGGCATTTCTCGCCGCCTGACCCGCATGGCCGTACATGCCCTGATCGTTGAAGACGAGGAAAGCATCCTGCTGTCGCTGGAATTTCTGCTGATACAGGAGGGTTTCAGCGTCGCTACCGCAGCGGACGGCGCTGCAGCGCTGAAAACTGCCGCAGTCCGCACGCCCGATCTGGTGCTGCTGGATGTCATGCTGCCGCTTATTGACGGATTTGAAGTCTGCCGGCAGATGCGTGCCAATCCTGCGCTGCGCAACACCCGGATCATGATGCTCACGGCTCGTGGCCGAGAAAGCGAGGTTGAGCACGGTCTGTCGCTGGGCGCTGATGCCTTCCTGACCAAGCCGTTCTCGACCCGGGAACTGATGGAGAAAATCCGCGCACTGCTCTCCGCCGGCAGCAATGCCGGCTGAAACCTACTGTTCGACGTAATCGAGGGCGTAGCCCCTGCCGTACAGCGTCCGCACCACCAGACCGGTTGTGCCGATTTTTTTGCGCAGGCGATGAACATAGACCTCGATCGCGTTATGGCTGACTTCCTGGTCATAGGTATAAATCTGCTCGACCAGTTGCTCCTTGCTCACCGGTCGACCGAAGCGCCGGATCAGCACTTCCAGCACACTTAATTCGTGAAGGGATAATGGCAAAGCATGCCCGCTGATCGACGCCGTGCGGGTCGCCGGGTCAAAACTCAGCTCGCGATAAGTCAGGACTGGCGCTGCGCTGCCGTGTCCGCGACGCAACAACGCGCGCACCCGCGCCTGCAATTCATTCAGGCTGAACGGTTTGACCAGGTAATCATCCGCACCCAAGTCGAGGCCAGCAACTTTTTCTTCGGGCTGCTCGCGTCCGGACAGGATCAGCACCGGCATTGTCGAATTGCGGCGCCGCAGTCTGCGCAATACCTCAAGCCCGTCAATTTTCGGCAGTCCGAGATCAAGAATCAGCAATCCGAATTCGGCACCTTTCAGCGCCT
>CBHTVL010000235.1:0-4421 GCA_966096475.1 uncultured Burkholderiales bacterium | reverse complement strand
GTCGACCAGCCGCGTCCCGAAACCTATACCGTCAAAGCGGGCGATACCCTGTATTCGATCGCGCTGGAGTTCGGCCTCGATTACCGTGAACTGGCCGGATGGAACAACATCGATCCTTCGCGTATCCGCGTCGGTCAGCAACTGCGCCTGTCACCGCCGAAAGGCGCCGTGGCGACGCCGCTGCGTACGCCGGGAGGAACCGTTGAGACGCAACCGCTGGACGGGGCCGGCCGCGCAACTGCCGGCGGTGCCCGCACCGAGCCCCGCGGCGTGCGTGTGCCGTATTCGGATCAGACCTATACGCAGATGTCCGGCGTCAAACCCGAACCGGCGGCAACTGCTAAACCGGAACCCCAGCCGCAGCCCGAGAGTAAACCTGCCGTAGCGGTCAGCGACGATGTCGACTGGATCTGGCCGGTCAGCGGCAAGGTGGTCACGCCGTTTAATGAAACCTCCAGCAAGGGCATCGGCATCGCCGGCAAGGCGGGGCAACCGGTGGTGGCTGCAGGACCCGGACGCGTCATTTTCAGCGGCACTGGCATTCGCGGTCTCGGCAAACTGATTGTGATCAAGCACAACGAGAAATTCCTCAGCGTGTATGCGCACAACCGGGAGCTGCTGGTGAAAGAAGGGCAGACGGTGACGCGCGGCCAGCGCATTGCCGAGATGGGCGATACCGATACGGATCAGGTCAAACTGCATTTCGAGATCCGCCGTCTCGGCAAACCGATCGATCCGGCAACTCTGCTGCCGCCGGCGTAATACCTCAGGATTTCGAAGTAAATAATTGTTTTAATTAGTTATTTTATGCCGCAAAGCGGCTGACACTGCGTTCAAACTCGCGCAGGTCCTGCGCGGATGCTCCAGCGCCGTAACGCAGCGTCACGTACCGCTGTGTGATGGTTTCAATCGCCGGCGCCGCCTCCGGCTTCCACTGTGCCGCACGACGCGCATAAACCACCGGTCCTTCTGCCGGATGACGGGGCAGACCGCGACGCGCCAGCTTGCCGCAGAAACGCTCATAGGCGGCCCTGACGGCATCGTGACGGGCCCGGCGCAGATCGCGAAAAGCGAATAACGCACCCGCCAGTACCGCCAAACCGGCAAACACGAACAGCAGGACCGCGAGTTTCTGCCAGGTCGCATCGCTGAAGCCGATGTTCTCAAGGAAGCGGCGTTGGCGTTCCGGGTTGTAGCCCAGCACCCACTGATTCCAGGTGTAGGTCACGGAATCCCAGGTCAGGCGCACGCGTTGCAGCAGTTCAAAATCGCCGCGCACAAACATCGGCAGCTCATCGCTGCGCGGCAGCGCCGAGGCAATGCCGCGCTCCACACGCGCCGGGGAAACCGCGGCCGTAGGGTCCACGCGGATCCAGCCCGTTCCCGCAATCCAGACTTCGGTCCAGGCGTGGGCATCGGCCTGACGGATCAGGATGTAGTCACTGACGGGATTGATCTGACCGCCCTGATAACCGGTGACCACCCGCGCCGGAATACCCGCAGCGCGCATCAGTACGGTAAATGCGGAGGCATAGTGTTCACAGAAGCCGCGCCGCGTATCGAACAGGAACTCATCGACCGCATGTTCGCCAAGCAGTGGCGGTGACAGCGTATAGACGAAGTTTTCATTGCGGAAATCATCGAGCACGGCGTCGATCAACTGCCGGTTGTCGCTGAATTTCTGTCTTAGCTGTTGTGCATGTTTCAGCGTTCGCGGATTGAAGCCTTCCGGCAGCTGCAGGGCCCTGTTGATAACGTTTTCGCTGTCGTCGGCGCCGTAGGTCGCCTGCAGCTGCGAAGTCATGTTGTAACGCATGCGGCTGCGCACCGGCGTCGTACTCAGCAGCTGCATGTCGCGCGTGGCCACGGCGCGGGGCGGCCGCTGCATGGGCATTTCCAGGGCAAACAGCCAGCGCTTGTTGTGCGGTTCCACGGTCACGGTGTATTCGACAACCGGTTCTCCTGACGGCAGCTCGCCGGCATTAAAAACAAAACGCGGCGCGGTCCAGGTTTTGCCGTCGTAATCCCACAGTACCGGTCCGCGCCAGTACAGGGCCGAAGCCTCGGGGATGCGGCCGCGGAACTCGGCGCGGAAGGCCACGGCGTCCGACAGGATCAGGCTGTTCAGGCTGCCCGGACTCATGTTGTCGGACAGTCCGCTCAAGCCAGCATGCGAATCCTGCGGCAGACCCCACAGCGGACCCTGAATGCGCGGAAAGAGCAGAAACAACACCAGCATCAGCGGCAGGGCCTGAACCAGGAGCAGTGCGGCCCGGCGCGCGGGCTGGCGCCAGCCCGGCCATGTGCCGGTGAACTGCATGCCGATCAGCACCGCGATCAGCAGCCAGGCGCAACCCAGCATATAGATTGCGGTGGTGATGGTTTGCGAAAACAGGAAGTTGGTGACCAGCAGGAAAAAACCGAGAAAGCCGAGCAGGATGCCGTCGCGCAGGGTTCTTGTTTCCAGAACCTTAAGCGCCAGCATGGCCACCAGCAGCGCGACGCCGGCATCACGTCCCAGCAGTGTGCGGTATTCGATCAGGATGCCGCCGGCCGCGGCAAGAGCGACCAGGCCCAGCAGCCATTTTCCGGGTGACGGCAGGTTGCGGTGGGCCAGATACAACCGCCAGAACACGACCACCGATATCAGCGCGCCCAGCCAGACCGGCAGCCGCAACAGATGTGCTGCTGATGCCAGCATGAAGCCTGCAGCGAGAGCGTAGGTCTCTCGCGCAATGATGGGCCGCGCATTAAGCGTGATCGGTCGCTGTGCCATGGAGTGCCAGTGCGCGCAGGCATTCGGCGCGGTGGGAGGGGCCGCCGGCCAGCGGCAGTGTGGCGCCGGGCAGTCGCAGGCCGTAGGCCATGCCGCGGGTGTCGGCTTCCAGAACCCAGCGCGTCAGATGCGAAAGACGCTGTTCAACAGTCATTGGCGAAGACAGTGCGTCCCAGGACAGCCACAACTCGGCATCGGCACGGCCGGCGAACTGTTTGGTCAGCAGGGTGTCATCCCGTGCGACGGCTTTCCAGGCGACATGGCGGGGCGAATCACCGGGTCGGTAGCTGCGCAATCCGGAAAATTCATCCTGTCCCTGACCGGCCAAACCGCCTTCGCCATTACCGGCGACCGGTGCCGGTAATGGCAGGCCGGGGTTCGCCGGCGCCGGGTAAACCAGGCAGGACACATCGGGTTCGGCATAAGACCAGGCACGGAACAGACCGACCGGAAAACGCGTGAACAAGGTCAAGCGTCCCGGACGCAACCAGCCACGTTGCAAGGCTGGAACCGGCACCTGCGCGATGACCGTGCTGTCGGCCGGCACATCGATGTAATCCGCACTGACCTTGTTGCCGGTCACGCCGATGCTGTAGCGGTCGGCGCGGGTGGTGTTCTGGATATTCAGCCGGAATTGCGCGGATTCACCGGCGAATACCGGCTGCACCCGGCCGGCGGTGATCCGCAGGTGTGCCAGATTGCGGAAAGTGTGCAGCATGGTCTGGATGCCGGCTGCACCCAGCAGAAAAGAAAGAATGAAGCCCAGCGACAGATCATAGTTGACCGAGCCGGTGAGCATCAGCAGGATCACGCCCGCAAACAGCAGGCCCTGCCGTGTCGGCAGAATGAACACGCGGCGCTGAACCAGTACGATTGTCCCGCGTTCGGGGCCGCGCCACTGGAACAGCCATTTGGATGCGCTGTTTTTGAGCGGTTGATACATGTTGCCGCGGGTCAGGGGGGGGTAGTAAATCGGGATCAGGGAATGGCGACCTGCTGCAGCAACTGTTCCGCAAGTTGCGCGCCAGAAGCCTGAATGCTGTTGGTACCTGCGGCGGCCAGGCGATGGGCAACAACTGCAGGCATCACCGCCTGCAAGTCTTCGGGCAAAACCATTTTGCGTCCGTCCATGTAAGCCCAGGCGCGGGCGCCTTGCAGCAGCGCCAGACCGGCGCGCGGTGACAGACCGTGTGCGAAATCAGGCGACTGGCGGGTGTGATTGAGCAGAGCCTGCAGGTAGTCCAGCAAGGCAGGAGCGGCATGCACTCCCTGCACTTCGCGTTGCATTTGCGCCAGATCATCGGGACCGATGTGCGGTTTCAGGCCGGCGAGCAGCGCGCGGCGATCGCTGCCGTTGAGCAGCGCGCGTTCCGCCTGCGCATCGGGGTAGCCGAGCTCCAGGCGCATCAGGAAGCGGTCGAGCTGGGATTCGGGTAGAGGGAAGGTGCCGATCTGATGCGAGGGATTCTGCGTGGCAATGACAAAAAACGGCTGCGGCAGCGGCCGAGTTTCGCCTTCGGTGGTGACCTGGTTTTCTTCCATCGCTTCCAGCAGCGCACTTTGTGCGCGCGGCGTCGCGCGGTTGACTTCATCGGCCAGTACGACGTTGGTGAATACCGGGCCGGGGTGGAATTCGAAACGTCCG
>CBHTVL010000234.1:0-4454 GCA_966096475.1 uncultured Burkholderiales bacterium | reverse complement strand
CGTTGGCGACAAAGGGTGTGGCGGGCAGCAGGTTGATGAACATCATCTGCACCTGGCCGGCGAGCACATCGTTCATGCCGACGCCGCTGCCTTTGTACGGGATGTGCACGACGTCGATGCCGGCCATCATGCGGAAGAGTTCGCCGGAGAAATGATTGCCGGTGCCGACGCCGCCGGAAGCGAAATTCATTTTGCCGGGCTGCGATTTGGCGAGCGCGACGAGTTCCTTCACGGTTTTTGCCGGCACGTTCGGGTTGACCACCAGCAGATAAGGCGTTTCGGTGAGCAGCGAGATCGGTGCGAAGTCGCGCAGCGGCTCATAGGGCAGCTTCAGATACAGGCTGGGATTGATCGACATCGTGCCGACAGTGGCCTGCATCAGCGTGTAGCCGTCGGGCACCGCGCCCTTGGTGATTTCACAGGCGATGTTGCCGGCGGCGCCGCCGCGGTTGTCGATGACCACCTGCTGGCCGAGGGATTCGCCGAGTTTCTGCGCGAACAGGCGGCCGACGATGTCGCTGGGGCCGCCGGGCGGGAAGGGCAGCATCAGGCGGATCGGGCGTTCGGGGTAGGCGGCGGTGCTGACGGTGGGAATGGCAGCAGCGGCGATGAGGGCGGTCAGACTGGCCAGACGGGCGATCACGTGCATTGTTCGTTCTCCATGGAATCGGTGATTGTTCTGGTACTTGTTCTTATTGTTGAGTCAGTCATGCAGCGGAATGACGCTAAAGGTGTATCGCAGGGTATCCAAAAAAAATCATATAACCAAATGCTTATGGCGGAAGGATGGGTTTCGAGGTTTGCGCCTGCGCGCAGCGATCAGGCATTCGCGATATGCCCGGTGCTGCTGAACGAGGGTCGGGTGGCCAGCCGTGCCGCGAGTTTCGCCAGCGCCGGGTGCCGGCTGCGCCATTCCGTTTCCGGCAGTGCGAAGTCGAGATAGCCCAGCGCATAACCCACGGCGATGTCGGCCAGCGTGAAGCGGTCGCCGAAACACCAGTCCTTGCTGCCGAGGTCGCGTTCCATCAGGGCGAGGCCGAGGGTGATCTTGGCCTGACGCTTGGCGAACCATTCGGCGTTGTGCTGTTTTTCAACGGGCTCAAGGCGTTCGTGATTGACGGCAACGATGGCTTCAGTGACGCCGTCGCCGAGCGCTTCCCAGCGCCGCACTTCGATGCGCGATTCAAAATCTTCGGGGATCAGCTTCGGGCCGCTGCCGATACCGTCGAGGTATTCGGCGATCACCGGCGAGTCATACAGGGCGCGGCCGTCGTCACGCAGCAGCGTCGGTACCTTGCCCAGCGGATTGAGTGCCGGCACCGGCGAGTCGGGCGTCGAGCCGCGGGCGACAACCATTTCATAAGGGAGATTCTTTTCCGCGAGCATGATGCGCACCTTGCGAGCGAAGGGGCTGCGGGGGGTGCCGTAGAGTTTCATGGAAGTTCCTTGATCAGGCGCAATACGGGGGTTGTGGATGACATATATAAGTGACGTAATTGTTTTTGCCGCAAGCCAATTTTTATTTTAAAATCAATGACTAAGGGGATGGCAACGCCGCTGCAGGTGCCTGTCGTTTTGAACCGTGGATCAGCGATGCATCGCAGCCGGAACGTGCCAGCAATTTAACTGCATTTCATGAATGCCGTGAACAATAAATTCAGTGCCGGCGCCGCCAATCAAAACCGGCAGGCGGGCTTATGCGCCTGACGCAGTGGTCTGATTACAGCCTGCGCGTGCTGATGTATTGCGCGCACGCCGATGGTCGCGAAGCGCCGGTGACGGTCACCGAAATCGCGCAGGCCCATGGCATTTCCCGCAATCACCTGACCAAGGTGGTGATGACGCTCGGCGAGCTGGGCTTGCTGAAAACCACGCGAGGTCGCGGCGGCGGCCTGAAATTGCTGAAGAGCGCGGACCAGATCAATCTCGGTGAAGTGTTCCGCAAGACAGAGACCGACTTCGCGCTGGTGGAGTGTTTCCACGATGAGACCAACACCTGCCGCATCGATCGCGGCTGCCGGCTGAAGATGGTGCTGAAACGGGCGCTGTCGAAATTCCTCGAAGAGCTGGATGGCGTGACGCTGGCCGATGTGGTCGGCGAGGGCAAGTTCAAGCACGGCATTCCGGTGCCGGTGAAGGTATTGCCGAAGGTCGTGCGCCGCAAGGCCTGAAGCCGCTGCGGCTGCGGCTTACATGTGTTTGTCCTGCAGTACGCCGCCGCTTAAATCCACCATGTCTTTGGTAATACCCGCAAACGGCAGCACCTTGCCGCCGTAGTCCTTGGCATGGCGCTGCGCGTCGGCTTCCTGCGCGAAGCTGGCGATGGTCGGTCCCATCGAGCCGTGGCGTTTGCTGCCCAGCACGTAAAAGCCCTGGCGCGCATCAATCCAGTAACCCTGCGGCCGTTCCCATTCGGCGCGGCCCATGTCCTGCACATAGACGCCTTCGATCTTCAGCGCCTGTTCCCCGGCGAGCAGGGTATTGAACAGTTCGGTGGTGTCGCAGAAGAACATCGGTTCGGCGCGACCGGCGACAAGAATCTGCGCCTTGGGGCCCGGGTAGTCGGCGAGCAGCATGCCGTCGAGATGGCAGGCGGTGCCGGGGCCGATTTCCGTCGGGGTTTTGGCCTGGTTGCCGCTGCCGCCGTCACAGCCGACCAGTCCGGCGAGCAGTCCGAGCGAGGCAAGGCCTGCCCACTGCAGCACGGTGCGGCGGTCCTTGAACAGCGGGTGGGCGGCAGGGTTGCCGCATTGGCATCGGGCTTTCATCGTTTGAATCTCCATTGGGCAATCAGCAGTGGAATCATGACCCAGGCGAGCATCACGCCGCCCATCACCCAGGTCCGCGCCAGTGCCGGCGGAAGCAGTTGGGTGAGGCCGTAGCTGCTGCCGGCGGTTTCGACCGAGAACACGTTGAGGATGCGGAACACGTCGGCAGGATTGAGCAGCAGCAGATAGGCGAGGAAGGGCCCGCCCCACTGGCCTTCGGTGGCGACCAGCACGCCCAGCAGCACGAGATCAAACACCAGCACGAATGAAAACCAGGTGGCGATGGCCGCGCCCGAGGCGCGGGTGCGGTCGCGCGCAATCACCGAGATCAGCGTGGCGATGCTGAGGAAGGCCATGCCGAGCAGCAGCGCGCTGATCATGAAGCCGCCGAAGTGGAACAGCGCGGTCATGCCGAACTGCGCATACAGCAGCACGGCGATCAGACCGAAGCCGAGAAAGGTCGACAGCGCCAGCGCCGCAGCGAGGCCGAGGTATTTGCCGAGCAGCAGGTCGAGCGGCGTGATCGGCAATGTCAGCAGCAGGTCGAGCGAGCCGCGTTCGCGTTCGCCGACGATGGCGTCAAAGCCGAGCAGCAGCCCGATCAGGGGGATCAGGTAAATCACCAGGCTGACCAGGCTGGTGATGGTGAATTCGAGCGAGCGGAAGCCGATGCTGCCCTGCTGCGCGCCGCCGAAGTAGGCGATGACCAGCGAGAAGGCGGTGAACACCAGAGCGATCGCCAGCACCCACTGGTTGCGCATGCGGTCGCGCAGTTCCTTGGCGGCGAGGGTGAGGATGTAGGTGGCGTTCATCGACGGCTCAATGCTCAAGGCCGAAGAACATGTCTTCGAGCGAGGGTTCGGTGATCTGCAGGTTGCGCACGCGGTTGCCCAGTTGCAGCACGGCTTCGAGTACTGCGCTGCGATGGGGGGCGGCACAGGACAGCGTCAGCCCGTCCTGTGTGGTGGTGACCGTGATGCCTTCGATGGACGACAGCAGTGCTGCGGTGCCGGCAATGTCGGCAGCGGCCAGGTCAAGCCGGATGATGACCGGCATCGTGGTCTTTTGACGCAGCTCGTGCACGCTGCCCGAAGCCTGCAGCTTGCCGCCGGCGATGATTGCCAGCCGGTCCACACGCTGCTGCAGTTCGGCGAGGATGTGCGAGCTGATGACGATGGTGGCGCCGCCGTCGCGCAGCGCATGGATGCAGCGGTAGAAATCGCGGATGGCCTGCGGGTCGAGTCCGTTGGTCGGTTCGTCAAAAAACAGCAGGCGCGGATTGCCGAGCAGGGCCTGTGCGATGCCCAGGCGCTGGCGCATGCCCTTGGAGTATTCACGCACCGGCCGGTGCGCGGCGTCGGCAAGGCCGGCTTCGGCGAGCCGCGTGTCGCACTGGTGCAGCGGCGCGCCTTTGAGCCGGGCGAAGAAGCGCAGCGTTTCAAGGCCGCTCAGGTTGTCATACAGCGCGATGTTTTCCGGCAGGTAGCCGAGGTGGCGGCGGGTCTCGCGGAAACGCGGGCTCTGCACCGATACCCCGGCGACATGGATGTCGCCTTCAGTCGCGCGTTCGAGGCCGAGCATGAGCTTGAACAGCGTGCTTTTGCCGGCGCCGTTGCGGCCGATCAGGCCGAGGATTTCGCCGGCGCGGATCTGCAGGTCGATGCCGTCGACCGCGCACAGCGCGCC
>CBHTVL010000233.1:0-4465 GCA_966096475.1 uncultured Burkholderiales bacterium | reverse complement strand
CCCGCCGGGCGCGATTCCGCTGGCCGTGGTCGGCGCCCATCTCGCCGGCATGCCGCTGCATCACCAGTTGAGCGAACGCGGCGCGCGTTTGCGTGCCCGTACCAGAACTGCTGCGAATTACCGGCTGTATACGCTCAAAGGCACGCAGCCGCCGAAACCGGGCCTGGTGCTCGATGCCAGGGGCGCCGCCATCGAGGTCGAGGTTTATGACATGCCCGCCGAAAGTCTGGGCACTTTCCTCGCCGGCATCCCGGCGCCGCTGGGTCTGGGCGCGATCGAACTGGCCGACGGCAGCTGGGTCAACGGCTTCATCTGTGAACCCTGCGCGCTGGCCGATGCTGAAGACATCACCGCCTGGGGCGGCTGGCGCAACTACCTGGAGGCAGGTACTGTTGCAACAAGCGAGGTGGCGACAGGCAAGGTGGCGGCAGGCAAACCGGAACAAAAGCGGGCTTGAACATGGCCAAGGTGGTCAACATCAGCAAGGATGAAGGCAGTCTCGCCGATCAGGCTTATGCGCGGATCAAGAAGCGCATATTTGATTTCGACCTGATGCCCGGCGACCGCTTGTCCGAATCCGAACTCGCACAGCAGATCGAAGTCAGTCGCACTCCCTTGCGCCAGGCCCTGCAGCGTTTGCAGCATGAAGGCTTTGTTGAAGCCATGCCCAAGGTCGGCTGGCTGGTGCCGGCGCTGAGCTTTGAAAAATTCGACGAGCTCTATGACTTCCGGGTGTTGATCGAATGTTTTGCCGTACGCGAACTCTGCGCTGCGGCTGAAGAACGTCCCGAACTCGCCGGACTGGCGAAAATCTGGCTTGTCGATGAACAGGATCGCCTGCAGGATCCGCTCGAAGTCGGCCTGCTCGATGAAGCCTTCCATATGTGTATCGTCGAATCCACCGGCAATCACGAAATGCTGCGCACCTACCGCGAAATCACCGAGCGCATGCGCATCATCCGCCGGCTCGATTTCACCAAGACCGATCGCATCGCCGCCACATACGGCGAACACGGCAAGATCCTCACCGCGATCCGGCGCCGCCGCGTTGATGAAGCCCAGCGCCTGCTCACCGCGCATATCGAGCAGAGCAAACTCGAAGTGCGCAAGATCACCCTCGACATGCTCTATCAGGCGCGCAACCGCAGCCGCGCGGCACGCGAGGATGGACAGGGCAGCTGACCCCGCTGGCTGTTGTTGAAGTTCATTTTGTGAACTTATAGAAAATCCGGGGTTTTTGCGTTTATGCTGTTCTCCCAGCTGACGGGACCGCAAGCGGTCGGGAGGGCAGCAATGGCAAGCGCACAACAACAAAATAAAGGTGGCGCGCCCCGTGTGACTCGTTTGAGTGACGCGATCGGTGCGCATGTGGATTGCGGCGATGTCCGTGCGCTTTCCACGGAGCAGTTTTCGATAGTCCATCAGGCGTTTCTGGATCATCTGGTTCTGCTCATCCGCGGACAGACACTGAGCGATGACGATCTGCTCGCCTTCGGACGCCGCTTCGGCGAGCTGACGAAGCCTTCGGCCGTGCATATCGGTCAGGCGCCGCGGGATGAGAAATATCCCGAGATTGCAGTGATCTCCAATGTCGTTCAGAACGGCGTTGCCATCGGCAGCCTTGGTGATGGCGAAGCGGTCTGGCATACCGACAGTTCATTTGCGGATTTGCCACCCAGCGCGAGCATCCTGTATTCCATCGAAATTCCTCCGACAGGCGGCGATACCGGATTTGCCAATATGTATCTGGCGCTTGAAACGTTGCCGCAGCATCTGCGCAGCCGGATTGCGGGAAGAACAATCAAACACGACAAGCGCTATACATCCGGCGGGCAGTTGCGTCCGGGTTATCTGGCGGAACAGGATCTGCGCGAGAGTCCGGGGCCCAGTCACCCGATCATCCGCAAGCATCCGGAGACCGGTCGCAGTTCGCTGTACCTCGGGCGCAGGCCGTATGCCTATGTCAATGGCCTGTCTCTGGAAGACTCCGAGCAGCTTCTGGATGCCTTGTGGGCGCATGCGGCGCAGCCTCAATTCGCCTGGCATCACCAATGGAAGGTCGGCGACATCCTGATCTGGGATAACCGCTGCACCTTGCACCGGCGGGATGCCTTTGATCCGTCGGCAAGAAGAGTCATGCATCGAACCCAGTGCAAGGGTGGTGCAGTCATAGAGGGGGTTTAAGCCCCCCGCAGTTCGCAGTCCGCTGTTCCAGAACCGGGATCAAACCGGAAACCTGACCGGAGGAGAGCATGAGCTTTGCAATTCGCGCATTGTCGTTGGGTGTCATTGTGACGGGCCGACTGACGGCCCTGGTGCTCTGGGGATTTCTGCTTTCAGGGCAGGTTCAGGCGCAGGAATATCCGAACCGGATGGTGCGGATCATTACTGCGGCGCCGGGCGGCGGCAGTGACTTTATTGCCCGCATCGTTTCCCAGGGGCTGACCGGTCCGCTCGGTCAGCAGATCATTGTCGAAAACAAGGGTACCGGGGTGCTGGCCGGTGAGGCTGCGGTGAAAGCGCCCGGCGACGGTTATACGCTGACCGTGCAGGGCGGTGCATTCTGGGTGGGTCCGCTGTTGCGCAAGTCCGCCTACGATCCCGTGCGCGATTTCACACCGATCACACTGGTTGTCCGTGAGGTCAATGTTCTGGCGGTGCATCCGAGCGTTCCGGTGAATTCGGTCAAGGAACTGATTGCATATGCCAAGAGCAATCCCGGGAAGCTCAATTACTCCTCGCCCGGCGTGGGATCGACCACCCATCTCGCTTCCGAGCTGCTGAAATCGATGGCCGGTGTCGATATCGTCCATGTGCCCTATCAGGGCAACCAGCCGGCCATCACCGGTCTGCGGGGCAATGAAGTGCAAATGGCGATTTTTGATGCCGGTTTGATCATGCCGCATGCCAACGCCGGACGGCTGCGTGCGCTGGCGGCCACCAGCCTTGAGCCTTCACCTCTCGCGCCGGGTCTTCCGACCGTCGCTTCCAGCGGATTGACCGGTTATGAATCCATCGGACTGACCGGTGTGCTGGCCACCGGTAACAAAGTGCCGAGGCCGATCATCAACCGGCTGAATCAGGAAATTGTGCGTCACATCAGCCGGCCGGAAATGCGCGAACTGTTTCTGAAGAGCGGTGTTGAATTGGTGGCCAGTTCACCGGATGAATTCGCGGAGGCCATGCGCTCTGATGTCGCCAAGATGGGGAAGCTCATCAAGGACCTCGGGCTGAAGCTCGACTGACGATCCGGACGGGCGCTTGATATGAAGATTCGTGAACTCGATCCGATCGGTGCGGAAGTGACCGGCGTTAACGTGGCCACGCTGGATGAGGGGCAATTCCGCGAGTTGTATCAGGCCTGGCTGGATTTCAATGTGGTGGTGGTTCGCGACCAGAACCTGACCATCCCCGAATATCTGGCATACAGCCGGCGCTTCGGTTCGGTCAGCCCGCATCCCTCCAAAAGCACGCGGCATCCGGAATTCCCGGAAATCACCATGCTGGGCGCGAACAAATTCAAGCCCGACGGCAGTCTGGACAACGAGATTTACCGGCGCGGCGCCGAAGGTTTTCATACCGACGGCTCCTATGACCAGATCCCGTTCATTGCCACGCAGCTATACGCCGTGGCCATACCGTCACGCGGCGGCGACACCCTGTTTTTCGGTGCCTACGATCTTTACGAAAAAATTCCGGAGCGCCTGAGAAATACGCTGCAGGGCAAGTATGCCGCGTACAAATACGGCGGCCAGCGTCAGGCCAATGAATTGCTCAACAAGGAAGACCGCAACGCCGCGCCGGTGCGGCACGCCATCATCCAGCAGCATCCGGAGTCGGGCCGCAAACTGATCTATTTCGACCCCAACAAGGTGCTCAGGATCGAGGGCGTCAGCGGGGAAGAGAGTGATGCCTTGATTCGCGAGCTGTCGGCCTACTACAAGGAGCCTTCAGGGGTGTACCGCCATCGCTGGAAAAAAGGCGATGCGATCATCTGGGACAACCGCTGCTCCTATCACAAGGCCGCCGGCGATTATCCGCCGGAGGAAGAGCGTATCCACTGGCGGGTTTCCATCCACGCGCCGACACACTGATCCGCAGTGACCGGCCCCGCAGTTACAGATGTACCGGGGTGATCAGCGGCTGACCGGAAAAGAAAGCGACCAGATTTTTGATGCCGGTGGCATTCATTTCCAGGCGGGTATCCGGCGTGCCGCTGCCGAAATGCGGGGTCAATACCACGTTGTCGAGGCCGGCGAACGGCGCCGGATCAGCGGGTTCTGTCGCATAAACATCCAGTCCTGCGCCGCCGATGCTGCCGTTGCGTAATGCCTGCAGCAGATCCGCCTGGACGATGCAGCTGCCGCGGGCGATGTTGACGACAATGCCGTCGGGGCCGAGTGCGGCAAGCACTTCGGCATTGACGATGCCGGCAGTTTTCGGGCCGCCGACGCAGGTCACCGCC
>CBHTVL010000232.1:0-4466 GCA_966096475.1 uncultured Burkholderiales bacterium | reverse complement strand
CTGTCCTGCACCGATTCGTCGGCGTTTTTTCGGCGGATGACTTCCGCGGCCTGTTTCCGGTTCCATTATAAAAACGCCAGCAGGATGAACGAGGCCGCGGCGAGGATCTGCCAGACCAGCGTGTAATCCACCTGCTGTTTGAATTCGATGACGCCCCATTTTTCATCGATGCGGATGCGTTCCTCGACGGTCATCGTGGCAAGACCCTTGTCGATCAGCCCGGCGACCACCTGCCAGTCCTTACGCACCGCCATGCCCTGGCTGTGTGCGCCGAAGGGCGTCGGCGCCGCCACCACCAGATTGTGTAGCTGGTTCGCGCGAATGAAGTAGTTGGAGACCGCGAGATTGCCGATATAGGCGTCGGCCTGGCCGGTGGCCACCGCGAGCAGGGCCTCGAGCGAGGACTTCACCTCGCGCACCCGCACCTCGGGATAATCCCGGTGGAGCTTGTCGACGATCACGAATCCCGCTTCCAGCGCCACCACCTGGCCCTTCAAGGCCTCGACCCCGCTGAAATACGGGCTGTCCTGACGCGCGTAAATGACCCAGGGCGCCGACAGGAATTCCCGCGTGAATGCCAGATGCTGTTCCCGATCGGGGGTGCGGAAGGCCAGCAGCAAGGCGTCGAAATGCTCGTGCGGACCGATCACATCATTGAAGCCCGAGTTCCAATCCCCGGCGCTAGTCACCAGTTCAATGCGGACACCGGTGCGTGCGGCGGCGGTGGTGATGTAATCAATGGCCATGCCCGCAGGGACGGGCTTGTTGAAATTGTAGGGCGGGTAATGACCGACCCGCACCCGCACCGTGTGCTTTTCCGCCAGCCAGCGCGCCTCGTCGGGCGTGAGGTCAATCGGGGCGGCGGCATTGGCGACTGACAGCAATGCCCACAGCAGGCCGGCCACCAGAGTCTCATGACCCCAGCATGAATGTGCATGCCGGATTAATCTTTGTCCGAAAAAAAAAACGCGGCAGAAAAGCCGCGTCCGCGCCGGCAGGGCAGGCCAGGCGTGAGCCCTCGCTTACGGCTCCGCCACCAGCAATGTGCCCCGCTGCAGGCCGCGCACCGTCCACAGGCACAACGCGGCGATCACCAGCGTGGTCAGCGCCAGCACCGGCATCGCGAGAAAGGCAAAGGGCTGGCCGGTTGGCGCGAGTTTGAGCGTCAGCGCGGCAAAGGCCGCCAGCGGGAAACTCAGCGCCCACCATGCCATCGAGAAAGGCTGGGCCAGCATCGGCTTTAACACCTGCACCGACCACAGCAGGAAAAACAGCGCGATGCCCCAGCAGCCCTGCGCCCACACCGGTGGGGCCTCAAAGCGCAGCAGCGAGAGCCCGATCAGCGCCGACGGCGCTACCGTGATGAAACCCGTCGGCAGCAGGCGATCCGGCCACATGCCGTGCACACCGATGCGCACAAAAATCAGCGCCATCGTTACCGGCCACAGGAAGACACCGACGCCGAACTGCACCGCCGACCACTCATGCTGGCCCAGCGGCACGCCGGCCAGCGGCGCCAGCACATTGCCCACCACCGGAATGATCAGCACCGGCGTGATCCCCGGCCACTGAAAACCACCGATGTTGTTGCCCTCCCACCAGCGCGACAGCACCCACACCGTCACCGCGAACTGCAGCACGCAGGCGATCAGCCACAACGATGCCCAAACCACTGAAGGCCCGAACAGCGTCGTGCCCAGCGTCGCCAGCAGGATCATCGACACGGTGATCGTCGCGACAAAGGCATGGCGCACCGGATGCAGCAGATCGGCATTCAGTGCCTCGGGATACAACTGCCCGCGCCGCGAGAACAGCACCAGCAGCGCTAGGAAGACCAGTGTCGCCAGCCCGCCGATCCCGCGCGAAAACCATTCCGCCGCAGGGCCCATTTTCGGCACGGCGGTGGCCCAGGCGAGTGCTAAGCCGGCGAGGCCCATGACGGTGGCGAACCATTGGGGGCCGAGGAATTTGAGGGGTGGGCTGATTCGCGATTCGGGGGGCATGGTTTACGGTTAGTGAGTCAGTAGGGCACTTGAGTAATCGGTTGAAGATAGGACTTAACTTTGCTTGTGACAAGCGCGAATTCTGTAGTCCGAAAACGCTTTGATCCGTAGCGCGATGAGGATTGGGTTATCGGTGCATTTTTTGCGGTCTTACGGTTAAACTGTTTCGCCATGCCCGCCGCCCCAGCCCCCATCGACGCCTTTATTGCCCGCTGGTCCGCCGCCGGTGGTGCCGAGCGCGCGAATTACCAGTTGTTCCTCACCGAACTCTGCGTGTTGCTGGAATTGCCTGGCCCCGACCCGGCGCGTGAAGACACCCGCGACAATGCCTATGTGTTCGAGCGCCGTGTGGTGTTCAAGCACGGCGACGGCACGGAATCCAACGGCTTCATTGATCTCTACCGCCGCGGCGCCTTTGTCTGCGAAGCCAAGAAGGTGCGCAAGGACGAAGGCAAGGCTTTCGATGACGCGCTGCTGCGCGCGCGTGGTCAGGCCGAACAATATGCCCGCGCACTGCCCGCCGGCGAAGGCCGCCCACCATTTGTGCTGGCTGTGGATGTCGGCAACGTCATCGAGCTGTATGCCGAGTTCACCCGCTCCGGCGCGAACTACACACCCTATCCCGACCCGCAGTCGCACCGCATCCGCCTGAACGATCTTCGTGATGAAGTCGTGCGCGAACGCCTGCGCGCGATCTGGCTTGATCCGGTGTCGCTGGACCCCTCGCGCCGTTCGGCGAAAGTCACGCGCGAAGTCGCCGAACGCCTCGCCGAAGTCGCGCGCGTGCTGGAGGCTGCCGGTTACAGCGCGCAGCAAGTGGCGTCGTTCCTAAGTCGTTGTTTATTTTCAATGTTTGCCGAGGATGTCGGCCTGCTGCCGAAGCGTGCTTTTGTCGATCTGCTGGAGAGCCTCAAGGGCAACACCGCGCAGTTCGTGCCGCTGGTGGGTGAGTTGTGGCGCGCAATGGATCGCGGTGAATTCTCCGCTGCCATCCGTGCCGACCTGCTCAAGTTCAACGGCAAGCTGTTCAAGAATCCGGAAGTGCTGCCGCTCAACCGCGACCAGATCGACCTGCTGCTCGCCGCGGCAAAAGCCAACTGGCGCGAAGTCGAACCGGCGATTTTCGGCACGCTGCTCGAACGCGCGCTTGATCCTGAAGAACGCCACTCGCTCGGCGCCCATTACACGCCGCGCGCGTACGTCGAACGTCTGGTGCTGCCGACCATTGTTGAACCGCTGCGCGCCGACTGGCAGAACGTGCAGGGCGCGGCACTGGTGCTGGCCGGCGAAGGCAAACTCAATGAGGCGCGCGAAGCAGTGCGCGGCTTTCTGCATCAGTTGACCCATGTGCGCGTACTCGACCCCGCCTGCGGCTCCGGCAACTTTCTGTATGTCACGCTTGAGCATTTGAAGCGCCTCGAAGGCGAGGTGCTCAACCAGCTTGATGAGTTCGGCGATACCCAGGGCCGCCTTGACTTGGCCGGCGTCTCCGTCGATCCGCATCAACTGCTCGGCATTGAATTGAATCCGCGCGCCGCGGAGATCGCCGAAATGGTGCTGTGGATCGGTTATCTGCAGTGGCACTTCCGCACCCGGGGCAACGTCATGCCGCCGCAGCCGGTGCTGAAGGATTTTCACAACATCGAATGCCGCGATGCGGTGCTGGCGTACGACAGTGTCGAGTTCGTCACTGACGAACGCGGCGTGCCGGTGACGCGTTGGGACGGCAAGACGGTCAAGAAACATCCGGTGACGGGTGAGGATGTGCCGGATGACAAGGCGCAGATTCCGCTGGAGCGTTACGTCAATCCGCGCAAGGCGGCTTGGCCGGAAGCGGATTTTGTGGTGGGTAATCCGCCGTTCATCGGCAACAAGCGCATGCGCGACGCGCTGGGGGATGGTTATGTCGAGGCGCTGCGGGGTGCGTGGGATGATGTGCCAGATACCGCTGACTTCGTCATGTATTGGTGGGATTACGCCGCTGAACTTGCGCGTGCCGGCAATCTGCGTCAGTTCGGCCTGATCACCACCAACAGCCTACGCCAAACCTTTAACAGAAAAGTAGTTGAACGACATATCGCGGAAAAGCCACCCCTGTCATTGGCATTTGTAATTCCTGATCATCCGTGGGTGGATAGCACAAACGGTGCCGCGGTACGTATCGCTATGACCGTGGGTACGGCGTTGGATACTCCAGGGCGGCTAAGTACGGTTAAAAACGAAGCGCCACTCGCTGATGGAGAGGTGGCTGTCGAATTTAATTTGCGTTCAGGATTGATTTATTCAGATCTGGCGATTGGCGCGAATGTTGCGGCAGCGAAGAGGCTTAAGGCGAACACTGGTATCTGCTTTCAGGGTTTTGTGCTTGTTGGTGAGGGATTTGTGTTGTCTGACGAGCAAAGAGACGAACTAACTAGAATTGCACCAAACGAGGTTTCTGCAATTCGTCCTTGGAAAAATGGC
>CBHTVL010000231.1:0-4494 GCA_966096475.1 uncultured Burkholderiales bacterium | reverse complement strand
CGGGCCGGCTCGGCATTCCGAAGTCGGCACTCTGGATCGGCTCATCCTACACGGTGGCGGCGTCTGCATAGACCGGCGTAGTCACCGATGCCCGTACCGTCGCAGGCGGCGACTGGCGCGCGGCGGCTTAAACATAAAAACTTAGCCACAGAGATCACAGAGGACACAGAGAAAAAACCATGGGCAAGAATCAGGCGCGCCAGGTTTTATTTTGAAGTTCTCTGTGCTCTCTGTGACCTCTGTGGCTGCTTTTGATCTTATGGTTTAGAGGCGAAAAAATGAAAATGATTAAAGGCAGTGCGCGGATCATCGGCGACGAAGTCAGTACCGATATCCATTGTTCCAGTAAATACCTGCCGGGCAAGGATGCGGCCTATATTGCCACCGTGGCTTTCGAGCAGGTGGCGCCGGGATTTGCCAAAACCTTCATCAAGGGCGATGTCATCGTCGCCGGCAAAAACTTCGGTATCAATTCCTCGCGTGAGCAGGCGGTGCATGTGATGCACCGTATGGGCGTTGCCGCGATCATCGCGCCGAGTTTCGGTCGCCAGTTCTACCGCAATGCGATCAATAACGGCATGCCGGTGATTGAGTGCGATATCAGCGGTTTTGCCGCCGGTGATACGCTGGAAGTGGATCTGGCCGGCGGACGTATCGCCGCACCGGGTAAAAACATTGTCCGTGCCGTGCCGCCGTTGCCGGCTGCCGTAAGGGCGCTGCTGGAAGCGGGTGGGCTGATTCTCTTTCTGCAGAAACATCCGGACTGGAATATTGGAGGAGCCGCAGCATGAATCTGAAACAGATCGTGGCATCGCTGACGCTGGCCGGACTTGCCGGACTGGCAGGGTTGGCTCAAGCACAGACGCAGGCTTATCCCTCCAAGCAGGTCACTATCCTCTGCTGGTCGGCAGCCGGTTCGCCGGTGGACATCTACGCACGCACGCTGGCCAAGCTGCTGATCCCGGAACTGGGTCAGAACGTCGTGGTGGAAAACCGCACCGGCGGTTCGGGCATCGTCATGGTCAATCTGCTGGTGCGCAGTCCTGCGGATGGGTACACCATTGCCGCGAACACGCTGTCGCTGGCGACGCTGTTCAGCGAAAAGACCGCGCAGTTCAAAGTCGAAGACCTGCAGATGGTCGCGCGTTCGCAGATCGATCCCTACGGTCTGATCGTGCATACCTCGACGCCGTTCAAGAATCTGGAGCAGTTCGTCGCCTTCGCGCGCAAGAAGCCGGAATACCTGAATGTCGGCGGCCCGTTTGCGATCAGCTCGCACCGCGTTGCCTGGGAAGTGTTCTCGGATGTGGCCAAGTTCAAGACCGCCTGGGTGCCGTATCCCGGCGGCGGGCCGGCGCTGACGGCGATTGCCGGCGGCCACATCGACGCTGCAGCAACCAATCCCGGCAACGTCAAGCCGATGATCGATGCCGGCAAGGTGCGTGTGCTGGCGGTGTCCTCGGAGAAGCGGCTGGAGGATTTCCCCGAGGTGCCGACCTATAAGGAAAAAGGCTGGGATGTCGTGCGTTATCAGTGGCGCGGCATCATGGTGAAAACCGGTACGCCGAAACCCGTTGTTGACCGGCTGGCTTCAGCCATCCAGAAGGCACAGCAGACCCAGGAATGGAAGACTTACCTGACTCGCGTATCGCAACTCGACGGCTATCAGGGCCCGGATGCTTTCCGTGCCCAGCTGGCGCAGGACATCAAGGAAACCGAGGCGGTGAAGAAGAAGCTCGGTCTGACCGATTCGCAGTAACCCGATTCACAGCCATACCTCAACAAAGAAAGAATTAACGTGGCGGCAAATCTCACGGTACGACAGCAGTTGCGCAAGCGGCTGACCGAAGGCGGCATGATCGTGGCGCCCGGCATTTACGACGCTTACGGCGCACGCATGGTGCAGCAGGCCGGATTCGAGGCGGTGTACATGACGGGCAACGGCGTATCCGCCAGCCTGCTCGGGCAGCCCGATGTCGGTCTGGTGGATCTCACGCTGTTTACCGCCCATGCGCATCGCGCCGCGGCCTGCGTCAATATCCCGCTGATCTGTGATGCGGACACCGGTTATGGCAATGCGGTCAATGTCTGGCATACCGTGCGCGAATACGAAAGCGCCGGCGTTGCCGCCATCCATATTGAGGATCAGGTCGCGCCGAAACGCTGCGGCCATCTGCCGGGTTCGCGGCCGGTAGTGGCGATGGAGGAGCATGTCGGCAAGATCGAGGCGGCCGTTGCGGCGCGCCGGGATCCGGATTTCATCATCATCGCGCGCACCGATGCCGCGGGCGGTCTCGGGCTGGATGAGGCGATCCGCCGCGGCCAGGCCTATCGCAAGGCCGGCGCTGACGTGGTGTTTGTCGAACTGAAGAACAGCCCGACCATCCTCGATGACCTGAAGCGGGTGACGACGGAAACCGACGCGCCCTGTCTGGTCAATATCGACGGCGGCGGCAAGCTCGGTGAACTGACGGTGCCGGAAATCGAGCAGCTTGGCTTCCGTCTGGCCATCTTCCCGGGCCTCGCGCGCAATGCTGCGGGGTTTGCGATCAAGAATGCCCTGGGCACGCTGAAGCGCGATGGCAATACCGCCGCAGTGCGCGATCGCATGCTGACCTCGAAGGAATACAACGAAGTGCTGGGGCTCGATGGCGTGGAGCAGTGGGAGAAGCGCTTTCTGCTGAACCGGCAATAAATTGCATGAATTTATAAGTAATTGTTTTTATTATTAAAATAACCCTGAATCTCAGCCAGACTCAGCGCAGGAAGGACTATTAAAATGGCCGTTGCCCGCAAGAAAACCGCAGTCAAAAAATCCCTCAGCAAAGCCGCCGGCAAAAAATCCCCGGCCCGCAAACCGGCCGCCAGACGCGCCGGCGTTACGAAAACCGCCAAAAAAATATCCACTCCTCTGGGCCTGGAGAAAAAAGCGCCTGGCCAGTTCGACACGCTGCAGGAAATCGCGCTCGCCGCGCACCGCAAGCTGCCGGCACCGGTGTGGGATCACCTGATGGGCGGTGCTGATTCCGAGATGACCCTGCGCCGCAACCGCGCGGGTCTCGATGCGCTGGCGCTGCGCCAGCGTGTGCTGGTCGATGTGCGCCATATCGACCTCAGCACCACGCTGCTCGGTCAGGACCTGGCTTTCCCGGTATTTCCGGCGCCGGTCGGCGGTTTCCTCGGCAAGGTGCACGCCGAAGGCGGTCCGGCCGTGGCGCGCGCCGCTGTATCGCGCGGCACCACGGCGTTTATCGCCACCGCCGCAAAGCCCAGCCTGGAAGCGGCGCAGCAAGCCGTCAAACGCAAACTGATCTTCCAACTGTATGTGCGTGGTGACCGGACCTGGATCGAAGGCATTCTGGACCGTGTGCGCAAGGCCGAATACGGCGCGCTGTGCGTGACTGTGGATCGCAATTTCTACGGTCGTCGCGAGCGCGATATTGTCAGCGGCCTGCCGGTCAAGGAAGGTTTCGGTGACCAGTCCTATCAGGCCAGCCTGAACTGGAAAGACCTGGTGTGGATGAAGGAACGTGTCGGACTGCCGCTGATCGCCAAAGGTATTGCCACTGCGGAAGACGCGGTGCTGGCGGTCGAACACGGTGCCGATGTGGTTTACGTGTCCAATCACGGTGGACGCCAGCTCGATCATGCACAGGGCAGCATCGAAGTGCTGGCCGAAGTGGTCAAGGCGGTGGCCGGTCGCGCTGAAGTGCTCGCCGACGGCGGCGTGCAGCGCGGCACCGACGTGGTGAAGATGCTGTGTCTGGGCGCGAAAGCGGTGGGCGTCGGCAAGCTGCTGGGTCTCGCATTGAGCGCGGGCGGCGAAGCCGGCGTCGCGCGCATGCTCGAACTGATGGAACTGGAAGTGCGTACGGCGATGGGCCTGATGGGGGTGACTTCGATCAAGCAGCTGGGGCCGCAATGGCTGCGCGAAGTGCCGATTCTCGGAACGCCGAGTTCGGTCAGCGCTTATCCGCTGCTCGAGGAAGCCGTACGCCGCAACGCACGCTGATCATTCGGCAAAAAACAATTAACAGGATGAACGGAATGAGCAAAAAGACAGCAGTGGTATTAGGTGCGCTGGCGTTCGCAATGGCGCAACAGGCTCAGGCAGCCGATGCCTATCCGGTACGCGCGGTGCGCATGGTGGTGCCGTTCGCACCGGGCGGTGCTTCGGATCTGGTGGGCCGTCTGATGCAGCCGAAGCTGCAGCAGGAACTCGGGCAGCAGATCCTGATCGACAACCGCGCCGGGGCTTCCGGCAACATCGGCGTCGAGGTGGCGGCGAAGGCGCCCGCCGACGGTTACACCTTCCTGCTCGGCAATATCGGCACGATGGCGATCAATCCGAGCATCTATCCGAAATTCCCGGTGCGTCCGGTGCGCGATTTCGCCGCAGTGACGCAGGTGGTTGATGTGCCGGTGGGTCTGGCGGCGCACCCGTCGGTGCCGGTGAAAAACATGAAAGAGTTCATCGCCTTCGCGAAGCTGCAG
>CBHTVL010000230.1:0-4512 GCA_966096475.1 uncultured Burkholderiales bacterium | reverse complement strand
GGACGAAGGCGAGGCTCAGCAGGCCCGCGGCGAACACGGCCGAACCCACCGGGCGCGCGAAAAAGGCGATGGACGCGTTGCCCATCGTCTGGGATGAGGGTCCCAATGCCAAGGTCAACAGCGCCTCGATCGCCGAGCACCTCGCAACCGGCCTGACCGGCACCGATGCTTTTGCGCAGATCGATACCGGCGATGCGCCGAAGGCGATTGCTGCAGCCGCGAAAAAATCGAAGCGGTCTACAGCGTGCCCTTCACCTCGCATACCGCGATGGAGCCGATGAACTGCACGGTGAAGCTGTCGCCGGACAAGGCCGAGATCTGGATTCCGACCCAGAGCCTGGAAGCTTCGCTGGCGGCGCTGTCGAGCACTTCGGGAATGCCGCTGGAGAAATGCGAAGCCTATGTCATGGATCTGGGCGGCGGCTTCGGCCGGCGCATCGGCAACCAGGACGTGGTGCGCCAGGGCGTGGCCATTGCCAAGGCCTTCCCCGGCACACCGGTGAAAATGGTATGGACCCGGGAAGAAGACCAGGCGCACGACTTTTACCGGCCGATCGCGCAGTGCCGCCTTGCGGCCGGTGTTGACGAGAAGGGTGAACTCGCCGGATTGCATATCCGGGTATCGGGACAGTCGATCAATGCCTTTGCCAATCCCGCGGCGATCAAGGACGGCAAGGACATTCGCCAGTTGCAGGGCCTGTGGCCCACGCTGGAAGGTGATGCCCAGATCGGTTACACCCATGCCAACCTGCGTACCGAATACGCGATGCGCAATACGCATCTGCCGGTCGGTCCGTGGCGCGGTGTGAATACCAACCAGAACGGTATTTTCATGGAATGCTTCATGGACGAGGTGGCGAAGCTCGCCAACCGCGATCCGCTGGAATTCCGCCGTTCGTTGATGAGTGAGCGTCCGAAGCATCTCGGCGTGCTTAACGCTGTGGCCCAGAAGGCCGGCTGGGGCAAACCCCTGCCGCCCGGACGTTTCCGCGGCATTGCCCAGTTCATGGGTTATGGCAGTTATTCCGCCGCGGTGGCCGAGGTTTCGGTCAGCCCGAAGGGCGAGGTCAAGGTGCATCGCTGCGTATTCGCGCTGGACTGCGGCAATGTCGTCAACCCCGACCAGACCGCGGCGCAGATCGAGGGCTCAGTCGCTTACGGCATGACCACGCTGCACAGCGAAATTTCTGTCGAGAACGGTCGTGTAGTTGAAACGAACTTCAATAATTTCCGTGTGATGAAGATTGCCGAAATGCCCAAGGTGGAAACGGTACTGGTACCAACCGGAGATTTCTGGGGCGGTGTCGGCGAACCGACGATCTGCGTGGTGGTACCGGCGATTCTCAATGCCATCCATGCCGCGACCGGCAAACCGGTGCGCAGCCTGCCGCTGTCCAAGCAGGGTCTGACACTGGTCTGAGTCCCGGAAGGTGCGATGCAAAGGCTGGGGGATGTTGTTTGCTGCGATGGCGGGTTATGCCGTCGCGGCAACCCCGGCGCTGCTGCCCTACCGGATCGAGGGCGATGCGATTCAAGCATCGCTGGCTACGGATTCCGGTGATCCCTTGCGTGGCCGCGAGCTGATCAGCGGGCGCGATGCCAACTGCCTGCTGTGCCATGCGGTCGCCGAAACCGGCCAGCGTTTCATGGGTGACATCGCGCCGCCGCTGTCCGGCATCGGCGCGCGTCTGTCCGAAGGCCAGTTGCGGCTGCGCATCGTCGACTCGTCGCGATTGAACCCCGAGACGGTGATGCCGTCTTACTACAAGGTCGACGGTCTGGTGCGCGTAGCGCCGGCTTATCGCGGCAAACCGGTTCTGACGGCGCAGCAGGTCGAAGACGTCATTGCCTATCTGAAAACCCTGAAATAATCCGAGCATGTCTGCTGATCGACGCCGTTTTCTGGTTTCCTGTTCAGTTCTGGCGCTTGCGCCGGCATTGGTTCGCGCGCAGCAGAATCCCCAGCGTGAGGCCCTGCTTCGAGAAGTGACCCGCGGCGCAGCGGTAAACATCGGCCGTGTCGTGGTGGATACACCGACGCTGGCCGATAACGGGCACTCGGTCCCGCTGCGCATCGTCGTTGACAGTCCAATGACCGCTGCCGACCATGTGCGGCGAATTACCATACTGGCTGAACGCAATCCACGCCCGGTGGTTGCCAGTTACGCGCTGGGGCCGCATTCCGGACGCGCCGAAATCGCCACGCGCATCCGTGTTGCCGATATCCAGGACATCATCGCGGTTGCCGAACTCTCCGACGGCAGTTTCTGGATGGGCAGCGCACATGTCATCGTCACCGAACTCGCTTGCCTGGAAGGCTGATGAGCATGCTTGCCCGAGTACAGGTTCCGGCGCAGTCTAGACGAGGCGACATCATTCCGGTGCGCATCGCAATCCAGCATTCGATGGAGACGGGATACCGGCCGGACAACTTCGGCCGGCGCATCGCCAAAAACGTGATCAATACGCTGACCTGCCGTTACAACGGGGTCGAAGTGTTCCGTGCCGAGATGGGTTCGGGCGTATCCGCCAATCCACAGCTGCAGTTTTACATCCGCGCAGAAAACAGCGGCGAATTGGTATTTGACTGGGTCGATGATTCGGGTCAGCGCGGCAATGAACGCGTTGCAATCACCGTGACATGACGCGCTTGTTCAGGGCAGACCGCAGGGTCGCTGCGGTCTGTGTGCCGGCATGGTGTAACGGTCAGTAACCTTTGCCTTTGCAGCGTTCGTGGTCCGGCGTTTTTTTGCAGTCGACCGGTTTCTCAGCCTGTTGCACGGGCGTTACCGCATGGGCAACGCCGCTCAGGGCGATGATGGCTGCAGTGACTACGGGGATGGCAAAGTTGCGGATGGTTTGTTGCTTGAACATGAATGGACTCCTTTGATGTCGAAAGATGCGGACCGGATTGCCGGCCTGCCATGCTCTATGGAGCGTTTTCCATGCCAGATAAAGAATTAAATTAAATCAATAACTTGCGATATTTTCTCTGCAAGGCGTTGTTGGGCTGTGGTAACACCGGGAAAAGTGCTTATGGCTAACTGGCTGAAACGGCGACGGTTTTTGATGTCGCCTCGTTGCTACACCGCGCTGTCGGCGTTGCTGCTGCTGTTGGTGCATATGCCGGTCTGGCCGCAACAGGCAGCAGCGCCAAAATCCGGCATCGAATATGCCGGCAAGGATGTGCGCGCCTTGCAGGAAGATGACTTCGGCAATCCCGGCATGTTGTGGGTCACGCGCGGCGAGAGGTTGTGGAACGCGGCGGCGGGCCGCAGCGGAAAATCCTGCGCGAATTGCCATCAGGATGCACAGACGGCGATGAAAGGTGTCGCTACGCGATACCCGCGTTTGGACGCAAACGGCAAGGAGTTGCTGAATCTGGAAGCGCGCATCAACCAGTGCCGCGATCGCAGGCAGGGTGCGGATGTGCTGCGTTATGAATCCGAAGAGCTGCTGGCGCTGACTGCGTATGTCGGGCACCAGTCCCGCGGCATGCCGGTCAATGTTGAAATCAACGAGGCGAATCGCGCGCATTTCGAGCGCGGCCGCGACAGTTACTATCGCCGCCAGGGTCAGATGAATCTGGCCTGCACCCATTGTCATGAGCGCAATGCCGGCCGCAAGCTGCTGGCCGACACTATCAGCGAAGGCCATGGCAATGCCTACCCGGTTTACCGGCTTGAGTGGCAGTCCGTGGGTTCTTTGCATCGCCGCCTGCGCGCCTGCTATTTCGGCGTGCGCGCGGAACAGCCGGTGGCGGGCTCATCCGAGCTGGTGGATCTGGAGTTGTATCTGGCGTCGCGGGCGAAGGGCCTGCGTGTGGAAACGCCGGGGGTCAGGCGCTAGGGTTCAGGCCGGCAAAGCCCGATTGAACCCCGCGCCCTGCGTGCGAATGATCAGCGCAGTGAAGCGTTGATTTTTTCCAGCGCCGGCGTGCCCGGGCAGAGATCCTTGGCGCCGAGCTGGTTCAGCGGCGTGTCCACGGTGTTGATGTGCTCGTGCAGGTCTTCCGAATCCGGATCGATATAGAGCAGGCCGGTGATGACCTCGCCGCGTGCGGCATGTTCCTGCAGATAGTTCATCACCTTGACGCGGTCGGTCGCATCGTAGTCAGTGGCGATTTTCTTCAGGCGCAGCGCGGATCCGTCGTGCTGGTGGACCGTGACGGTTTCACCCGGCGCATAGTCAGCGGTGATTTCCTGATGATCTTCAATGAAGTCGAGGCGGTTCACCGCTTCGTTGTGCTGGCGCACGTATTCATAGGACTTGGTCGAGCCGGCGTGGTTGTTGAAGGCAATGCAGGGCGACACCACGTCGATGAAGGCTGCACCCTTGTGTTCAATCGCACCCTTGATCAGCGGCACCAGCTGTTTTTTGTCGCCGGAGAAGCTGCGCGCGACATAAGTCGCGCCGAGCAGCAGCGCCATGCCGATCATGTCCAGCGGCTCGTCGGAATTGACCACGCCGCGCTTGGATTTCGAGCCCTTGTCGGCGGTGGCCGAGAACTGA
>CBHTVL010000229.1:0-4528 GCA_966096475.1 uncultured Burkholderiales bacterium | reverse complement strand
ACCAGATTGTTGGCTTCGGTGCCGCCGCTGGTGAACACCACCTGCGCCGGCTGCGCGCCGACAATCGCCGCCACCTGTTCACGCGCCCGATCGACCGCCTTGCGCGCCACCGTACCGAATTCGTGACGGCTGGACGCATTGCCGCACTGCTCATGCAGGAAGGGCAGCATCACTTCCAGCACGCGCGGATCCAGCGGCGTTGAAGCGTTGTGGTCGAAATAGACGTGCATCATGGGCAAAGAAGCAGTTGAAACCCGGTCAGGCGGTCACTGCATCCGGCTTGCGCGACACCTTGCGCATGTCGTGCACCGGGGCGATGCCGGCATCCTTGGCGCGCTGGTTTTCCACCAGCTGGCGCAGGGTCACCGAACCGAGGTAATCAAAAATGCGCTCATTGAGATTGGCCCACAGGTCATGGGTCAGGCATTTTTCCTCGTCCTTGCAGTTTTCCTTGCCGGCGCACTGGGTCGCATCAATCGGCTCATCCACCGCCAGAATGATTTCGGCCACGGTCAGTTGCGACATGTCGCGGGCGAGGCAATAACCGCCGCCGGGTCCGCGCACCGAATCCACGATCTGCCGGCGCCGCAGCTTGCCGAACAACTGCTCCAGATAGGACAGCGAAATGCGCTGCCGTCCGCTGATCTCGGCGAGTGTTACGGGCCCCGTGCCATGACGCATGCCCAGATCCACCATGTCGGTGACTGCAAAACGGCCTTTAGTCGTCAGTCTCATGTCGCACCTCAAATAATCATTAAAAACAAATACTTAGGAATACCCTGTTTTTGCCTAAGACAAAGTCCTACCAACTCACTCAAGTATAAATAACCCCTGAGTTTTAGTCAACTATGCGGTTCAGGCTGCCGGCGTCGAGTTTGGACTGCTCGGCCCCTTCGATTTGCAGGCCCAGACGCTTCAGTTCGGCGAGGATCTGGTCGATGCGCTGGTCGGTTTCGGCGCTGTGGTCGATCAGTGCATGCATCGCCCTTGCAACCGGATCGTTGGCATCGCGCGAAACCGCATAGGCGGCAAAACCGCTGCCGGATTCCTGCGATTCCACAATCCGCGCCGGGATGCCGATGGCCGTCGCCTGATCAGGCACATCCTTGACGACAACAGCGTTGGAGCCGATCTTGGCCTGCGTACCGATGATGATGGGGCCGAGCACTTTCGCACCGGCACCGATAACCACGCCGTTTTTCAGCGTCGGGTGGCGCTTGCCCTTGTTCCAGGTGGTGCCGCCCAGCGTGACGCCGTGATAGACCGTGCAGTCATCGCCGATTTCGGCGGTCTCGCCGATGACGACGCCCATGCCGTGGTCGATGAAAAACCGCCGGCCGATGCGCGCGCCGGGATGGATTTCAATGCCGGTCAGCCAGCGCGCCCAGTGCGCGACCCAGCGCGCCAGCCATTTGAAGCCGCCCGTCCACAAGCCATGCGACAGGCGATGAGCCAGCAAGGCATGGAAACCGGGATAACAGGTCACCACCTCCCAGCGGCTGCGGGCGGCGGGGTCGCGATCAAAAACGACGGCGATATCTTCCTGAATGCGCTCAAACATAAGCGTGACCTGATCAATCAACGGACGGATGAAGTCCCACTATTTTAATCAAGATTCGGTCGGAGCGGAAAATGCTTTATAAACATAGGGTTAATAACCCCACATTTAATCCCGCTTTTTGGGAGTGATCAGGCTGCTGAGGATGCCGCGGAGGATATTGACCTCCTCCACCTGCAGCCTGGAGCGGCCGAACAGCCGGCGCAGGCGCAGCATCAGTTTGCGCGGGTGGGCCGGATTGAGGAAGCCGGTCCGGGTCATCGTACTTTCGAGATGCCCGTAGAACGCCTCGACCTCTTCATGCGACGCCAGCTGCTCATCCTTGGGCAGCGGCAGCGCAGCACCGCAGGCCATGCGCAGCTCATAACAGAAGACCTGCACTGCGGCCGCGACATTCAGCGAGGAAAAATCCGCATCGACGGGAATGCTCGCCAGCAGGCCGCAGCGGCTGACTTCGTCGTTGCTGAGTCCCGAGGTTTCATTACCGAAGACAAAAGCCACGCGATGCAGCTGCGCCACTTCGACTGCCTGTGCTGCCGCCTCGCGCACATCGACCATCGGCACTGCGACATCGCGACGGCGCGCCGAACAGGCCACCGCGAAGGTCGTGCCCTGCAGCGCCTCGTCCAGCGACGTGCAGACCCGCACCGCGCTCAGCACATCGGTCGCACCGGCGGCGAACCACTGCGTTTGCGGATCGGGGTAACGCTGCGGATTGACCAGCGCGAGGTCGGCGATGCCCATCGTACGCATCGCCCGCGCCGCCGAACCGATGTTGCCGGGGTGCGCGGTGCCGCAGAGCACGATACGAATATTTTTGAGTGGGTCAGGCGGGATCACGTAAAATACTGCCGGTCGAAGTTGTCTTGCGCTCTTTTCGTTCTTTTTAAATCACACATCGCAGCCCACCATGCATCCAATGCTCAATATCGCGGTCAAAGCCGCGCGCCGCGCCGGCGGCATCATCAACCGCGCCGGCCGAAACCTTGATGTCATCGCCGTCAGGGAAAAATCCGCGAATGATTTTGTGTCGGAGGTGGACCGCGAAGCCGAAAAAGCGATCATCCAGACCCTGCGTGAAGCTTATCCGGCACATGCGATTTTAGCAGAGGAGTCCGGTGCGTCCGGCACTTCCGAGTACCAGTGGATCATCGATCCGCTCGACGGCACCACCAATTTCCTGCACGGCTTCCCGCAATACGCGGTGTCGATCGCCATGTCACACAAGGGCGTGCTGACCCATGCCGTGGTTTACGATCCGGGCCGCAACGACCTGTTCACCGCGAGCAAAGGCGCCGGCGCCTATCTGAACGACACTCGCATCCGTGTCAGCAAACGCGCCCATCTGCAGCCCGCCCTGATCGGAACCGGCTTCCCCTACCGGGAACTGGAGAACATGGAAGCCTATTTCGGCATGATGCGCGACATCATCAAAAACACCACCGGCATCCGCCGTGCGGGAGCAGCCTCGCTGGATCTGGCCTATGTCGCCGCCGGGCGGCTCGACGGTTTCTGGGAATTCGGCCTGAGCAAGTGGGACATTGCCGCGGGCGCATTGCTGATCACCGAAGCCGGTGGCCTCGTCGGCGACCTGCAAGGCAATGACAGCTATATGGAATCAGGCAATATCGTTGCCGGCAATCCGAAAGTCTTCGCGCAACTGCTGCCGCTGATCGCGCCGCATCTGACGCCGTCGCTGAAGTCCTGAACAGCACGCAGCGCCGGCCTCCTTCGACCAATTAATCGGCCACTCACTCGGCCATCATCGCTTTCAGTTCGGCGGCGCGCGGCGAATGCATCTGTTCCAGCGCGCGCAGCGCCTCCCGCGCATCGTTGTTGCGCGCCAGCCGCAGCGAAGCACGTCCCAACCCGAACCATGCCTCCGCATCGGCGGCGTCAATTGCCAGCGCACGACGATAGGCGGTCACCGCGGGCACATAACGCACCGCATCACTGTTGGCGTCGCCGAGCATTCTGAACGTCACGGACGACTCGCGCAGCACCAGCAGCGCGCGTTCGAGCGTGGTCACCGCACGTTCCGGCTGGCCGGCGGCACGCTGGGTTTCTGCGAGAAAGTGATAACCCGTCGCATCATCGGGCGACATCCGCACCAGTTCGCTGAAATGGGCAATCGCCTGCGGATATTCCCGCAGCTGCGAACGCGCATAACCGGCGACCACCCGCCACTCGGCGCTGAATGCGTCCTTGGCAATATTGTCTTCGGCGAATGTCGCCAGCGCCGCCCAGTCGCCCTGCTTCTCCAGATCGGCGACCCGCTGCCGGTTGGCGTCCGCGACACCCTGCATATGGCCCAGCAGAATCGAAGCTGTGCCGTCAGGCACCAATGCGGACATCAGGGCCTGGTGCGGTGTGCAGGCGGAACAGATCAACAAGGCAAAAGTGGCAAGAAGTTGCCGGTTTTTGCCGCCTACCCGTCGGATTTTCATGCCCCATGATAACAACCCTCCGCGGCGGCGACGGCGTGCGGCAATGTCCGTCAGGGAAAACATGCAAAGACCTGCCGGTCCCCCTTAAAATACATGTCATGAAAACAGGGGGATTCCGCCACGCGGCGGTCAAAAACAAAAAACAGCATCCCCCGCGGCTTTGCCGCTTGGCATCGGTTTTTGCGTTGACGATGCTGACCTGCCCGTTCAGCCCCCTGCATGCGGCTGCCAATGACGCTGGAGCGCAACAGATCAGGGCGCGACATGAGCAGGCCGTCACTGCAGCACGCAACGGCCAGCTGGAAAAAGCCATCGCTGAACTGCGGCAACTGTCCGCAGCCCACCCCGACCCGCGCATCGATTTCGACCTCGTGGTTGTGATGATCTGGGCCGGCCATACCGATGAAGCGCTGAAAATCTACGAGCAACGCGGCCTGACAAAAACGGTGCCGGATTACGTCGAGTCAACGGTGGCCCGGGCCTATCGCTCGCGCCGCTCCTATGCCGAAGCGGAACGTATTGC
>CBHTVL010000228.1:0-4534 GCA_966096475.1 uncultured Burkholderiales bacterium | reverse complement strand
CTGAATGGCTTTGTATGTATCAATAAGGTCGTTATTCTGATCGCCCAGAATTGATCTGGCAGGCTCTAAATGAAAAAAAACCGCACCGCTCCCGAGAAAAGGTTCGATGTAACGATTGAATCTGCTACTAAGTAGATCGGGATGAAGAGTAGTTAACCAACGCTTGCCCCCAGCCCACTTTAGAAACGGCAGAATTCTTTCTTTTTTTTCTTTCATGCCACACCCCAAAAAATGCTTTTTGTTGGGCTAAATCGTCTCTAGTAACGTCGCAGGATAATACATTCTGCTGCATAACGTTGCCGTATTTCGATGTCAACTTGGCTGTATGCCAGCAGCCTTGATCACCTTGCGCCACTTGTCGATTTCAGTCTGCATGTATTTGCTGAATTCAGTCGGGCTGTTGCCCACCGGATCAGCGCCTTCCCGGGTCAGACGTTCGTTCAGGTCCGCGCTTTTGAGTCCGGCCACGACTTCGGTATTGAGTTTGTTGACGATGTCCACCGGTGTGCCGGCGGGTGCGACCAGACCGTACCAGGTTGACGATTCATAACCCTTGATGCCGGCTTCGACCATCGTCGGCAGTTCCTTGGCGGCGGGTGAGCGTTGCGCACCGGTCACTGCCAGCGGAAACAGCCGCTTGTTGGCGACCTGTGCCATGCCGGAAGCAATGCTGGCGAAAACCATCGTGACCTGGCCGCCGACGACATCCATCATCGCCGGCTGCACACCTTTGTACGGGATATGCAGGATGTCGATCTGTGCCAGCATCTTGAACAGTTCGCCCGACAGGTGTCCGCCGACGCCGTTGCCAGCCGACGCGAAAGTCAGCTTGCCCGGCTGCTTTTTCGCCAGTGCCACCAGTTCTTTGACTGATCGGGACGGGATTGACGGGTGTACCAGCAGCACCAGGTTCTGTGTGGCGACCAGCGTGATTGGCGCGAAATCCTTCACCGGATCATAGGGAAGTGATTTGTACAGGCTGACATTGGTGGCAAGAGACGCGATGGTGCCCATCATCAATGTGTAACCGTCGGGCGGGGCCTTGGCCACCAGCTCCGCGGCGATCGCGCCGCCGGCACCGGGCCGGTTGTCGACCAATACCTGCTGACTCCACTTGGCAGACAATCTCGGTGCAATGGCGCGTGCGAGGGTGTCGACGCTGCCGCCGGGTGTGCTGACCACAACGATACGCACGGGCTTGCTCGGATAGGTCTGCGCCGCTGCCGGCAACACCGCGCTCAGGGCTGCAACAATCAGCAATCCGGACAGGTTACGCATGAGTGCCTCCTCGTTGAATCGGCGCATTGTAGACCTGCCGTATTACCTTTGCGCCGGCGAAGTCCATGATCCGGTAATTCAACGCCGGTGCATTGTCCGGAGTTCTACAATCAGCGGCATTCACAGATATGGAGGAGCGCACCATGACGAGTCGCGGCAAGCAGTTCAAAGAGTTGATGCACGCCAAGGAAATCCTGATTCAGCCCGGTGTGTACGACGGCTACAGCGTGCGCCTGATCGAGCAGGCTGGATTCAAGACCGCATCGATTTCCGGCGCCGGCGTGTCCGAAAGCCGCATGGGCTGGGCCGACCGCGGTGTGATGACCTTTGAGGAGAATCTCAACAATGCGCGGCGTCTGGCCGACTGCTCGGATCTGCTGCTGCGCGCCGATGCCGATACCGGTTACGGCAATGCGATGACTGTGCATTTTGTGGTGCGTGCCTTCGAAAAGGCAGGCGTCGCCGCGCTGATGATCGAGGACCAGGTCTGGCCCAAGCGTTGCGGCCACATGGCCGGCAAGGCCTGCATCCCCGCCGAGGAAATGGTGCAGAAGGTCAAGGCTGCGGTGGATGCGCGCCGCGACAATGATTTTGTCATTGTGTCGCGCACCGATGCTGCCGGCCCGCACGGCGTGGATGAGGCGATCCGCCGTCTCAATATGTATGCCGAGGCCGGTGCCGACGTGGTCTATGCCGATGCACTGCTGTCAAAGGAAGACATCGCCAAGGTTGCGAAAAGCGTTCCCAAACCGCTGATCGTCAACATGGGGCTCGGCATGCGTCCGCGCAAGACTACGCCGCTGATGAGCCCGAAGCAGTTGCAGGACATCGGTGTCGCCGGCGTCAGTTATCCCCGTCTGCTGACCACGGCTGCACTGCGCGGCATGATGAATGCGCTGGCGGTGTTCAAGGAAGAAGTCGTCGGTAAAAACATCGTGGTCGATCGGACGGACCTGCAGGTCGGCTTTGAGGAACTCAATGACCTGATGGGCATGAAGTTTCTGGATCAGCTGGAAGAAAAGTACAAGGGCGGCTAGGGATGTGACCCCTCATCCCCGTCCCTTCTCCCCGTGGGGGAAGGGTGAAGGTGTTGATTGCAGGAGCGCATGATGGGCATGACCATTGCAGAAAAAATCCTTACGGCCAAAAGCGGTCGCAAGGCCGTAGTGCCGGGCGATGTGGTGACGGTTGATGTCGATACCGTGATCCTGTTCGACAACAATTTCATGCCGAACAACTGGCGTGACATCCTGAAGGTTGCCGATCCCGAAAAGATCGTTGTTACCTTTGATCACCGCGTACCGGCACCGACGCAGCAGGCGGCTGCGGCCCAGGTGACCGGTCGTGCCTTCGTCAAGAAATTCGGCATCAAACGTTTCCATGATGTCGGCCACAACCAGGGTATCAGTCACCAGCTGGTGGCCGATTATGGTTATGCCATGCCGGGATCGGTACTGCTGTGCAGTGATTCGCATACCTGCAGTGCCGGGGTGTTCAACTGCCTGGCGCGCGGCGTCGGTGGTCCCGACATCATCTATGCCGCGATCAAGGGACAGACCTGGTTCCGTTGCGGTGAAACCGTGCGTTACGAATTGACCGGCAAACTGCCGGCGGCGGTTACCGCCAAGGATGCTTTCCTGCAGATCGCCGGCGTCCACGGCGCTCATGCAACGATGAATGTGGAATACGGCGGCCCCGGTGTGGCTTCGCTGTCGATTAATGCGCGCAAGACACTGACCGCGATGTCGGCGGAACTGTCGGCCGAGTTTGCAACTTTCGAAGCGGATGCGGTGCTGGAGGAATGGATGCGTACCCGCAATCCAGCGGCGTTCGTGCCGGTGAAGCCCGATGCCGATGCGAAATACCTCGCAGTACGCACCGTCGATCTGTCGGTGCTGGAGCCGCTGGTCGCGCTGCCCGACAGCGTGGTCAACAACTCGCAGCCGGTGGGGCAGGCCAAGGGCACCCGCATCGATCAGGCCTATATCGGTTCCTGCGCCAACGGCACCCAGGATGACATTGAACTCGCGGCCAGAGTGGTCAAAGGCCGCCGTGTCGCGTCCGGCGTACGTTTTATTGTCACGCCGGCTTCGCAGACTGTATATCGCGACATGGTGGCCAGCGGCGCGATCCAGACCCTGCTCGAAGCGGGGGCGATGATTGCGCCACCGACCTGCGGCGCCTGTGGCGGCGGCCATATGGGGGTGCTCGGTCCCGATGAAGTCTGCATCACGTCCAGCACCCGCAACTTCAAGGGTCGTATGGGTGATCCGAGTTCGCAGGTGTGGATGGCCTCGCCAGCGACAGTGGCGGCATCGGCTCTGACCGGTTTCATTACGGACCCGCGGAATTTTTTGAATTAAGTCAAAAGCATTTGCCACAGAGGGCACAGAGGACACAGAGAAAAACAATCGTATCAAAAGATTGTTCGGGGTTCTCTGTGCTCTCTGTGACCTCTGTGGCTAAAAGGGGTTAAAACATGAAATTCAAAGGACGCGTCTGGATCGTCGGCGACAACATCAATACCGATCTGATTCTGCCCAACAAGGCCTTCTACCTGACCCACGAAGAACAGACCCAGTATGTTTTCCATGCCAACCGTCCGGGCTGGGCGCAGCAGGTGCAGAAGGGCGACATCCTGATCGGCGGAAACAATTTCGGCATGGGTTCAAGCCGCGCGGCTGCGCGTTCGCTGAAGAATCTCGGGCTGGCCTGCCTGATTACTGAATCGCTGAACGGGCTGTTCCTGCGCAACTGCGTGAATTTTGCCTTCCCGGCGCTGGAGTGTCCTGGCGTGCATGCGGCGTTCACCGAAGGCGAGGAAGCGGAGGTGGAGTTTGAAACGGCAGGGGTGCGCAATGTCACGCGCGGTTCGGCCTTGCAGGGCAAGCCACTGCCGCCGCAGTTGATGGCCTTGGTGCAGGCCGGCGGCGTGTATCAGCTGCTGGAGCAGGAGGGGCTGATTGCCCCTAAGAAATAACTTTTAAATCAAATAGTTATTTCATGCCGCCACAGCGGTTTCACGCTGCGGCGCATAACGCGCCAGCTGCGTCAGCATTTCCGTGTCCTGGTAAGGCTTGCCGAGGAAGGCATTGACGCCGATCTGCAGCGCGCGGCTGCGGTGTTTCTCTGCGGTGCGCGAAGAGATGATGACAATGGGCACCGCCGCCGTGCGCGCGTCCTCGCGGATGCGCATCGACAACTCGAAGCCGTCCATGCGCGGCATTTCGATATCCACCAGCATCAGATCGGGCAG
>CBHTVL010000227.1:0-4536 GCA_966096475.1 uncultured Burkholderiales bacterium | reverse complement strand
GTTTTTGTTGCGGACATGACTCCTCCCTTTGAATGTGGATGAAGCGGGGTCACGATACGCCGCGGCGGCAGGCGGTGCAAACCTTAAAGCGCGGAAAAGTAGGCGGTCATTTTTTTGCGCAGTGCCGCATCCGGCAGCCGTCCGGTGCAGGCGGCCATATTGTCTTCAATATGCGCGACGCGACCGGTGCCGGGGATGGCGCAAGTCACCGCCGGGTGACTGATGATCCACTTCAGGAAAAACTGCGCCCAGCTCGTGCAGTCCATGTCGGAACACCACGGCGGTAGCGGTTTGCCGCGGACCCGGCCGAACAGCCCGGCCTGCGAAAAGGGGCGGTTGATCAATGTTGCAGTGCCGGAACCGGCGCAGGCCGGCAGCAGGCGCGCTTCGGCCTCGGGCTCATCCATCGAATAGTTGATCTGCACAAAGTCGAAGTCGCCGGTTTTGACCAGCTTTTCGACTTCAGCATGTGCGCCGGCATGGTAATGCGTGATGCCGAGGTAACGGATGCGTCCGGCTTTTTTCCATTCGCGCAGCACCGGCAGGTGGACCTTTAGATCAAGCAGGTTGTGCACCTGCATCAGGTCAATGGTTTTGGTTTGCATCAGACGGAAGGAGTCTTCCATCTGGCGGATGCCGGCGTCGCGGCCGCTGGTCCAGACCTTGGTGGCGAAAAACAGTGACTGGCGCACATTCAATGCACTGCTGAGTATGCCGGTAGTGGCTTCCGCATGGCCGTACATCGGTGAGGAGTCAACAACGGCGCCGCCGAGTTCGACAAACCGTTTCAGCACGGCTTGCAGTTCGGTGCCGGCCAACTGCGATTGGGGCAGGTCAAACACCTGGTAGGTGCCGAGTCCGATGGCGGGCAGGCGTTCGCCGCTGCACGGGATCGCGCGGGTGATCAGGCCGGCCGGCGCTGCAGGGGATTCAGTCACGGATGCAAGAAGGGCGGCAGCGCCGGCCTGCAGCAGCAGGCGTCGCTTGAAGGAAGGATCGGTCACGGTCACTCACGGGGATTGCGGTTTGGTCTGCAGGGTATAACCCTGATCCTGCATGCAGCGACGCATCAGGTCCTGTTCCAGCGCAAAACGTTCCGAGTCGGTCGATGCCGGTCTGACGGCGACAACGCGGCCTTGCGGATCGGTGACGACCTGCGCGGGAGAGCGGATCGGCGCGCGTTGCAGCGCAGCCTCGCTGCGCGCCTGCGCCGTGCAGCGCGCCTGGTCGCGGGACAGGTCTTCCGGCGCTGTGCCGGCTTTGTGCCATTCCAGCGGCGCGCAAGCGGCCAAAGTCGCAAGCAACAACGCGGTAAACAGTCGACAGGTTTTTTCAGGGTTGAGCATGGGCGCTTAGCGTAGCAGAATGGGGCCGGTTCACCCATCTGCAACAATCCCGGAGGCGTCTGTTGTCCGACTCATTGATCCGCGACGGCCTGGTTGTGTTTGCCAAGCGCGCCTGCGAAACCTGCGTGCTGATTGAAAATGAAATGCGCCGTGCTGCCGGTGAGCGCCGTGATTTCCGCATCGTGTCGCAGGATGATCCGCAGTTCCCTGCGGGCGTTCCCGGCGTGATTGACGACCGTGAACTCGACTGGTCGTGGAAAAACAATATTGAAGCGATGCCGACGCTGATCCGTTATCAGGCCGGCCGTGAGGTCGAACGTGTGGTCGGCTGGGACCGCGCCGGCTGGCAACGGCTGACCGGCATCACCGACCTCGGCGCGCATCTGCCGCTACTGCGGCCGGGATGAGGGTCACGCTCACTCGAGCCCGGGGTGGCCGAGAGGCTGGAAGCCAAACACAGCGGTGCCACATGGCTCGCGGCGCGCAAGGTGGAATACGGCGAGAACATTGATCCGGCCGAAGTCTGTTACGAGCGGGGCTGGACCGACGGCCTGCCGGTCACGCCGCCGACTGATGAGCGGGTGATTGCGATGCTCAAGGGCACAAGCCGAAAACCCGATGAGATTGTCGGCTGCATTCCGCCCAATCTTGCCGAATGCACGGTTGAAAAAGTCGCGATCAACGCGGTGATGGCCGGTTGCAGGCCCGAATATATGCCGGTGTTGCTGGCGGCGATCGAAGCGGCGCTGGAGCCGGTGTTTACGCTGCACGGCGTGCTGGCGACCACGTACTTCTCGTCGCCGGTGATTATCGTCAACGGTCCCGTCGTCAAACGCATCGGTATGAACAGCGGCATCAATGCGCTGGGTCAGGGCAATCGCGCCAACGCCACCATCGGCCGTGCGCTGAATCTGATTGTGCGCAATGTCGGCGGCGGCCGTCCCGGCGAAGTGGATCGTGCCACGCTGGGTGCGCCGAGCAAGTTCACGCTGTGTTTTGCCGAGGATGAGTCCGATCCGGCCTGGCAGCCGCTGGCGCAGGCGCGCGGCATTGCGCCGGGTAAATCCGCGGTGACGCTGTTCCAGGGGCATGGTCCTGAGGCGTTTGTCGACCAGAAATCACGCACGCCGGAAGCGCTGACCCAATCGTTTGCGATGTCGCTGGTGAAAATCGGTCATCCCAAGCTGGTGCAGTCGGCGCGTGCGGTGCTGGTGTTGTCGCCGGAGCATTACGGCATTTACCGTGAGGCGGGTTGGGACCGCGCGCGTATCGAGCGTGCCTTGTACGAGGCAACCATCAGGCCCGGCGCAGAACTGGTCGCCGGTGCGGACGGTGTGGGTGAGGGGATACCGGCCAGCCGTGCCGGCGAGCAGGTGCCGAAGTTTCATGAAGATGCATTGATGGTAGTACGTGCCGGCGGTGCTGCCGGACTGTTCTCGGCGATCCTGCCGGGCTGGCTGGCCGGTCGCAGCCGTACTGAACTGCAACCCGTGACCAAGGAGATCAGGGAATGAATACGATGAACTGGATGCGCGATCCGACTGCGGAAACCGAAGCGGTGATGCGTGCAAGGCGTGCGCCGCCGCAGTCGCTGGAGGGTCTGACCGTCGGGCTGTTCGATATCGGCAAGACGCGCAGCGATGAATTCCTCAATCAGATCGAAAAGCGTATGGGCGAGCGCGGCATCAGTACCAAACGTTTCGGCAAACCGACCAATGCCAAGGTGGCCTCGAAGGAAATCGTCGACAAGGTGGTCAGTGAAGCTGATGTGGTGCTGATCGGGCTCTCGGATTGAGGGTCATGCACGTCGTGCAGTCTGCACGACCTGATGACTTTCGATCAGCGCGGCCTGCCCGGGGTGTCGGTGGTGACGACGGAGTTCCGTGATGCGGTCGCAGTGCAGAGCCGGGCGCTGGGTTTTGAGCCGGCGGTGGTGTATGTTCCTCACCCGGTGCAGAACCGCACCGCGGAGGAGTTGGCTGCCGTCGCGGATGCCGTGATCGATTCGGCACTGGCCTGTTTGACCGTTACAAATTAATTAATAAAAACAAATACTTATGATTAACTGCCGACAGCCTGTCCTGACGGCACCCTGCAAATCAACCCGGGAATAACAATGAAGATTCTGGTTTATGGCGCTGGCGCCATCGGTGGTTTTTTTGGTGGTCGCCTGACGGTCGCCGGTGAGGATGTGACGCTGGTGGCGCGCGGCGCGCAGTATGACGCGATGGCGACACGCGGGCTGATTCTTGAAGGTCCGAAAAGCGGCATGCCCGATCCGATCAAGGTGCGCGTGTGCAAGCCGGGTGAGGAGAAGGGGCCGTACGACGTGGTGTTCGTGACGCTGAAATCGCAGCAGATCGCGCCGGTGGCGCAGCATCTGCGCGGTCTGGTGAAAAAGGATGGTGTGCTGGTGTTTCCGCAGAACGGCATTCCGTGGTGGTATTTCCAGGGCGTGCCGTCGAAGTTCAAGGATGCGCAGCTGAAATCACTGGATCCCGATGGCGTGCTGATGCGCACCTTTGAGCCGCAAATGATCATCGGCGGCACCGCGCTGAAACCGGCCGACCTGATTGCGCCGGGACATATCCGCCTGCCGGACGGCGATACCGATGCCTTGGTGATCGGCGAAATCGACAACAAGGTGACGCCGCGTGTTCAGGCGATTGCCGATATCGCCACCCGCGCCGGCTGGACCGGCAAGGTGTCGAATGATGTGCGCCTCGTCAAATGGACCAAACTGCTGTCGAACGCGGTATGGAATCCGCTGGGCGCGATCACGCAGTCGACCGCACGTGAAGTTGCCGAGTTTGCCGGCTCCAAACCCTTGGCCGTGGCGATGATGCGCGAAGTGATGGCGCTGGCCAATGCCGTGGGCACAAAAATCGACGTTGATGTCGAAGCGCGGGTGGCCGACTCGGCAAAACGTGCATCGCTGCCGACCTCAACGCTGCAGGATGTGCGCGCCGGGCGTCCGCTGGAGATGGATGCGATCATCAACGTGCTGATCGAGCTCGGGCAGATGACCGGTGTGCAGACGCCGTCGCTGGCGGTGGTCGCTGCCTGCGTCAACCTGCTCAATCGCCGCATCACTGATGACGGCGTGGCGATCCGCCCGGTGAAACGCGCCTGAGATTGTCCTAGAGCAGTGTGTCGATATTCGCCGCCATCCGGCGGCGCATCGCAGCAT
>CBHTVL010000226.1:0-4540 GCA_966096475.1 uncultured Burkholderiales bacterium | reverse complement strand
TGTCGACGAGCTGCTGGAATACATTACCGGCGCGGAACTGATCATCCACAACGCACCCTTCGACATCGGCTTTCTCGACGCCGAGCTGGCGCTGGTGCGCAAAAAGAAACTTGTGACCTATTGCCCGGCGGTCATCGACACGCTGCGCATGGCCAAGGACCTTCATCCGGGCAAGCGCAACGGTCTGGATTCGTTGTGTGATCGCTACCAGATCGACAATTCGGCGCGCACGCTGCACGGCGCCTTGCTCGACGCCGAGCTGCTGGCGGAAGTTTATCTGGCGATGACCCGCGGGCAGGACAGCCTGATCGGGGAGTCCGACAGCACGCGTTCGGAAACCAAAGTCGCGAAATTCGAACGCGGCAACCTCAAGCTGACGGTGCTGCGTGCCACCGAAGAAGAGATCGCCGCCCATGAATCCCAACTGGCCGATATCGACAAGGCCAGCGGCGGTTCGCTCTGGCGCCAGCTGACGAGCTGAGCGGTTAGGCCGGCGTTCAGCCGGCGGTCAGCGCCAGCAACTGCCGGAAAGATTCCTCAAACAGTTTCAGGCCTTCGGTCTGCAACTGCTCGCCCGCAGCGTCCAGATCAATACCCAGCCGCTTCAGGGCTGCGAACTGTTCACGCGCCGCATCAATGTCCCGTGTCAGCGTTTCTTCCGCCTTGCCGTGATCGCGGAACGCCGCAAGCGTGCCGTCGGGCACGGTGTTGATGGTGCGGGCGCCGATCAGCGATTCGACATACAGCACGTCGCTGTAAGCCGCGTTTTTGCTGCCGGTGCTGGCCCACAGCATGGTTTGCGGGCGTGCACCGCGTTTTGCCAGTTCGCCGAAGACGGCCGCTGAAAAATAACCCAGTGCATCCTGATAAGCGATGCGTGCCAGCGCGACTGCCGTGTGTCCGCGCAACGCCAGCGCATCACCGCCGATGGCTTCCAGGCGCTTGTCGATCAGCGTGTCGACGCGGCTGAGGAACAGGCTCGCCACCGACCGCACCTTGCGCAGGTCGTCGCCGCTGTCGGCCAGCCGCTGGATGCCGCGCAGATAGGCCAGTGCCACCTCGCGCACATGGCGCAATGAAAACATCAGCGTGACGTTGACCGAGCAGCCCTGGGCGACGAGTTCCTCGATTGCCGTCAGTCCGGCGGGCGTGGCCGGCACCTTGATCAGCAGGTTGTCGCGACCGACTGCGGCTTTCAGGCGCAGCCCGGCGGCGACCGTGGCTTTGGCGTCATGGGCCAGCGCCGGTGAAACTTCGAGGCTGACGTAGCCGTCATCACCGTTGGTGCTTTTGTACAGCGGCTGCAGCAGATCGCAGGCGCCGCGGATGTCGGCGACGGCGAGCGTTTCATAGCGCTGTTCGGCGCTGAGGCTGCTGTCGGCTTTCAGGGCCTGCAGTTCGTCGCGGTAGTAGGGGCTTTCGCTGATCGCCTTGTAGAAAATCGTCGGGTTCGATGTCACCCCTGCAATACGGTCTTCGGTGATCAGTTTCTGCAGGGTGCCTTCGCGCAGCAGCGTGCGTGACAGGTTGTCGAGCCAGATGCGCTGGCCGATGGCGTGCAGTCGCAGCAGCGGGTTCATGTTCGGCATGTTCATCGTTTGTTATCCATCGGAAATCAGTTGCGGCGCGGATGTTTGCGCGCGAGTTCGGCGGCGACCGTGGTGATCAGGCGGCGCGAAATGCTGACGCTCGGCGGCAGGTTGGGCAGGGCTTCGGCGTCGAACCAGGCGGCTTCTTCGATTTCGACGCCGTCGGGTTTGACTTCACGGCCGGCGTATTCGGCGGTGAAAGCGACCATCAGTGAGTGCGGGACGGGCCAGGGCTGGCTGCCGAAATACTGCAGGTTGGTGACTTCGACGCCGACCTCTTCGAGGGTTTCGCGGGCAACAGTGTCTTCGAGCATTTCGCCCGGTTCGACAAAGCCGGCAATCGCCGAATAACGTCCCGGCGGCCATACCGATTTGCGCGCGAGCAGCAGTTCGCGGCCGCGGGTAATCAGGACCATCACGGCCGGTGAAACCAGCGGATAGGTGGTAAAGCGACAGGCGGGGCAGGCGCGCGCACGTTCATCGGTGCGTGCCTTCATCGGCGTGCCGCAGCGGCTGCAGAACTGGTGATTGCGTTCCCAGTCGATGATCTGCAGCGCGCGGCCCGACAGCGCGGCAAGCGTGCCGTCGACCATGCCGAACAGATCGCGCAGCCCCAGTGTCGCCCAGCCTTCGGGCAGCGGATGTCCTTCTTCGACGTCGGCGGCGTAACAATGCTGTTCGCCAAGCAGGCCGAGGTAATGGCTGCGCACCGTATTGACGCCGTGTTCGGCAAGATTGCGGCAGCAGGGCAGCGCAGCGGAGGCCATGTCGCTGACGATGATGTGCGAGCGCTGGAAGGCGAACCAGACGGCAGGGGCATCCTGTGCCGGCGGCGGTGTCACGAGCGGGGTGTATTGGTCAGGCACGATGGCGACTCAGAAGAGGATTCGCGAGTATAGCCGCTGACAGACAGACGGCCCGGGAGTGCTGGAATACGGAGAGAGTGGTGGGCGGTACTGGGATCGAACCAGTGGCTTCCACCGTGTGAAGGTGGCACTCTACCGCTGAGTTAACCGCCCGAGCCGGCGCGAATTCTACCATTGGAGGCCGCCGGCCGCCAAACCGCTGGCTATAATCGGCTAGTCATGCAAACCCAGAACATTACTGTCATCGGCGCCGGCATCGTCGGCATGGCAACCGCCAGTTATCTGCAGCGCGACGGCCATACGGTGACCGTGGTCGACCAGCGGCCTCCGGGCGAATATTGCTCCTTCGGCAACGCCGGCATCCTCAGTCCCGGTTCCTGTGTGCCGATTGCAATGCCCGGAATCCTGTCGCAGGTGCCCGGCTATTTGCTGGATCCGCTGGGGCCGTTGTCGCTGCGCCTGTCCTATTTCCCGAAGGCCTTGCCCTGGTTGTTGCGTTTTGTGGCTTCTGCGGACCGTCGCAAGGTTGAACGTATTGCCGACGGCCTGCGTGCTTTGCTGTCGCAGACTTTTGATGCCTATGCGCCGCTGGTCAAAAGCGCCGGCGTTGAAGACCTGATCCATAAAAGCGGTTACATGGTGGTTTATTCCGACCGCAAGGCCTATGAGGCTGATGCCCTCGGCTGGAAGCTGCGCCGTGATCGCGGCGTGGTCATTGATGAGCTGGATGCCGATGGCATCCGCGCGCGCCTGCCGCAGTTGCAGGGCGATTTCCGCGTGGGCCTGTTCCTGCATGACCACGGCTGGTGCGCCAATCCGGAGCGCCTGACCAAGTCACTGGCGGCAGAATTCGAACGCAACGGCGGCAAATTGCTGCAACGGCAGGTACTTGGCATTGATGTCGGCCAGGATGGCCCGCGCGCGCTGCAGACCGATGCAGGATTGCTGCCGATCGAAAAACGGGTGATCTGCGCCGGTGCGCACTCCAATGAATTCAGTGCGGCCTTGGGTGATGCGGTGCCGCTGGAGGCCGAGCGCGGTTATCACGTGACCTATTCCGACCCGCGTTATTCGCTGCCGATGCCGGTGATGGTGCCCGAGCAAAAATGTTTCGTGACGCCGATGGAAATGGGCTTGCGCATCGCGGGGCAGAGCGAGTTTGCCGGTATTTCCGCAGATCCCGATTACCGGCGCTCTGCAGTACTCGGCAAGCTGATGCAGCGCATGTTCCCCGGCATCAGTCGCGTCGATTCCACTGAATGGATGGGGCGGCGGCCGTCGATGCCGGATTCCACGCCGGTGATCGGTCGCGCGACAAAATTCGACAATGTCTATTACGCCTTCGGTCACGGCCATGTCGGCCTTTGTGGCGGTGCGCCGACAGGGCGACTGATTGCCGATCTGGTGGCCGGGCGTCCGTCACGCATTGATCTGACGCCTTATCGTCCCGACCGCTTCTAGCCTGAAGCTTCTAGCCTGAATTCTGCAGGTCCGCAGTTGTGGCCTGACGTAAAATAGCGTCTTTTTTGCGGCCTCATCATGGTTAGAACCCGATTCGCTCCCAGCCCGACCGGTTATCTGCATATCGGCGGCGCGCGCACCGCATTGTTCTGTTGGGCTTATGCCAAGCAGCATGGCGGTACTTTCATCCTGCGCGTCGAGGACACCGACCGTGAACGTTCGACCGATGCCTCCGTTCAGGCCATCCTCGACGGCATGAACTGGCTGGGTCTCGATTACGAAGGCCCTTATTTCCAGATGCAGCGCCTGGAGCGTTACAAGACGGCGGTGGAGCAGTTGCTGCGCGACGGCCATGCCTATCACTGTTATGCCACACGTGAAGAAATCGATGCCCTGCGCGAGGCGCAGCGCGCGCGCGGCGACAAGCCGCGTTATGACGGCCGCTGGCGACCGGAGAATGCCAAGCGGCTTGGCCTGACGCCGCCCGCAGGTGCGCAGCCGGTGATCCGTTTCCGCACGCCGGATACGGGCGAGGTGACCTTCAACGATCTGGTCAAGGGCCCGATCACGGTGGCCAATGCCGAGCTCGATGATCTGGTGATCATGCGCGCCGACGGCATCCCG
>CBHTVL010000225.1:0-4546 GCA_966096475.1 uncultured Burkholderiales bacterium | reverse complement strand
TGGCCTTGCCGCACCTCGGTGCTTCCACCCGTGAAGCCGAGGACAACTGCGCGGTGATGGTCGCTGACCAGGTCCGCGATTTTCTTGAACACGGCACCATCCGCAATGCGGTGAATTTTGCCGACGCGGTGATGCCGCGGGAATCGAATTTCCGCGTCGCCATTGCCAACGCCAACGTGCCGAACATGGTGGGGCAGATATCAACCGCGATGGCGAAAGCCGGGCTGAACATCCACAACATGCTCAACAAGTCGCGCGGGGACATGGCCTACACTCTGGTTGATGTCGACAGCGCAGTGCCGGATTCGCTGATTGCGGAACTCTCTGCCATTAGTGGCGTCCTGTCGGTAAGATATCTCCCGGCACACTGAACCCCGGAAACGCACGCCCATGGCCGTATCCCTGAGCGAGATTCGCAGCAAGATTGATGCGCTGGACACCCGTCTGGTGGAACTGCTTTCGGCCCGCGCGAAGTTGGCCCAGCAGGCCTGGCATGCCAAGGGCAATGCATCGACCTACAAACCCGAGCGTGAAGCCCAGGTACTGCGCCGCGTGCGCGAGCTGAACAAGGGGCCGCTGTCGGCTACCGCGCTGACCCGGCTGTTCACCGAGATCATGTCGGCCTGCCGCGCGCTGGAAGAGCAGATGGCGGTGGCCTACCTCGGACCCGAAGGCACTTTCAGCCAGGAAGCGGTGGTCAAACATTTCGGATCGTCGACCGGCGGCAAACCGCTGGCCAGCATCGATGAAGTGTTCCGTGCCGTGGAAACCAACGCATCCGCTTATGGCGTGGTGCCGGTGGAAAACTCCACCGAAGGTGCAGTGGGCCGTACGCTGGATCTGCTGCTCAATACCTCGGCGCGCATCTGCGGCGAAGTGAACCTGCCGGTGCGCCAGTGCCTGATGAGCAATGCCCGCGCCCGCAGCAGCATCCGTACGGTGTATTCGCACACGCAGAGTCTCGCGCAATGCCAGCAGTGGTTGTCGCGGCATTTGCCCGAAGCGGAGCGGATTGCGGTGGTCAGCAATGCCGAAGCGGCGAGGCTGGCGAGCAAGGACAAAAAAGCTGCGGCCATCGCCAGCAGTACTGCGGCGACGCTGTACGGTCTCAAGTTGATGGCGCGCAATATCGAGGATGATCCGAAAAACACGACGCGTTTTGCGGTGATCGGCAGTGCGGATGCTGCGCCCTCGGGCCGCGACAAGACTTCGCTGATCCTGTCGACGCGCAATGTGCCGGGCGCGATTCACGATTTGCTGACGCCGCTGGCGAAACACGGTGTGAGCATGACGCGGCTGGAGTCCCGTCCCGCGCGTACCGGACGCTGGGAATATGTGTTCTACATCGATATCGAAGGCCATCAGCTCGAGCAGCAGGTTGCGAGGGCGCTGGCGGCGCTGGGCCGCAAGGCGGCCTTCCTCAAGGTGCTGGGCTCTTATCCCGTTGCGGGATAATCATCAAGTATTTGTTTTTATTGAATAAATAATCATGAGCGTCTGTGATCTCGCGCCGGGCTATATCCGTGCCATCGCGCCTTATCAGCCGGGCAAACCGACGTCGGAGCTGGCGCGCGAACTCGGGATCGACGAGTCGGGCATCGTCAAGCTCGCCTCCAATGAAAATCCGCTGGGCGTCAGTCCGAAGGCGGGGCAGGCGATGCGTGTCTTGCTCGATGGTCTGGCGCGTTATCCCGATGGCAACGGCTTTGAACTGAAGCAGGCGTTGTCAAAACGCTTCGGCGTTGCGATGGACGGCATTGTCCTCGGCAATGGCTCCAATGATGTGCTGGAACTGGCTGCACGCGCTTTCCTCGCGCCGGGGCGCTCTGCGGTGTATTCACAGCATGCGTTTGCAGTGTATCCGCTGGCGGTGCAGGCTATCGGCGCGCAGGGTATTGCGGTGCCGGCGAAAGACTACGGTCACGATCTCGATGCCATGGCGCGTGCGGTTCGCGCCGATACGCGCATCGTGTTTGTCGCCAATCCGAACAATCCGACGGGTACGTTTGTGCCGGGTGCCAGGCTCGAATCCTTCATTGCCGGTTTGTCGAAGGATGTGCTGGTGGTGCTCGATGAGGCCTATACCGAGTATCTACGGCCCGAGCATCGCTACGACAGCATGGCCTGGCTGACGACATTTCCGAATCTGGTCATTACCCGTACCTTCTCGAAAGTGTACGGACTGGCCGGTTTGCGGGTGGGTTACGCGGTGTCTTCACCAGACGTAGCTGATCTGATGAACCGCGTGCGCCAGCCGTTCAACGTCAACAGCCTGTCGCTGACGGCAGCGGCCGCCGCGCTCGATGACGAAAAATTCATTCGTGAGAGTTATGAGCTGAACTGCCGCGGCATGGACCAGGTTGTTGCGGGACTGAAGCAACAGGGTTTGCAGCATATTCCCTCGTACGGCAACTTCGTCACCTTCAAGGTGCCGGGGGCTGCGGACATTTTCCAGAAGCTGCTGCGCGCCGGTGTCATCGTGCGGCCGATCGCGGCCTATGGCATGCCGGATCATTTGCGCGTATCGATCGGACTGGAGTCCGAGAACGCCCGTTTCCTTGATGCGTTGCGGCAGGCGCTCGCCGCCTGATCGTTTCAGGGTATTCCATGGCGACCAAACCCCGCATCAATAAACTCGTCGTGATCGGGGTTGGCCTGATCGGCGGCTCCTTCGCGCTGGCGCTGAAAAAGGCGCACATGGTCCGGCAGGTTGTCGGTGTTGGTCGAAGCCGCAAGAATCTGAAGGACGCGCTGCGACTGGGCGTCATCGACAAGGCCGAAACCGATGCAGCACATGCCGTAGCGGGTGCAGACCTCGTGCTGGTGGGGGCACCGGTGGGGCAGATGCCGGGCATCTTCGCGCGTATCGCGCCTTTCCTGTCGCCGCATACCGTGGTCACCGACGCCGGCAGCACCAAGCAGGACGTGATCAAGGCGGCGCGCAAACATCTCGGCGCGCATTTTCCGATGTTTGTTCCGGCGCATCCGATTGCCGGGACTGAGCACAGCGGCGCGGCGGCAGCGTTTCCCGAACTGTTCCGCGACCGCAATTTGATTCTGTTACCGCAAAAGGAAACCAACGCAGCGGCGCTGCGTCTGGTGCGTTCGGCATGGGCGGCCTGCGGCGCGAACATCGTGAAGCTGGAAGCAGAAGAGCACGACGAGATTTTCGGTGCGGTCAGTCATCTGCCGCATATCGTTGCGTTTGCGCTGGTCAATCTGCTGGGGCAACGGCGTGATGCGAAACGGCTGCTCGGGTTTTCCGGTGGCGGTCTGCGCGACACCGTGCGTATTGCCGGCAGCTCGCCGGAAATGTGGCGCGACATCTGCGTTGCCAATCGCGGCGCGCTGGTGCCGCTGCTCGACGGTTATATCAGCGAACTCGAAGCGGCGCGCGCATCACTGGCGGCGGGTGATGGTGACGCGCTGGAGTCGATGTTTCTCGCGGCACAGCAGGCGCGTGCGCGCTGGCTGTTGAAGCGGAAGTAATTTCTGCCGATGAATCCGGCGAAGCCCGAATATCTGGACTTGCAGCCGATCCGCGCGGTGCGCGGCACGGTGCTGTTACCGGGATCCAAAAGCATTACCAACCGTATGCTGCTGCTGGCGGCGCTGGCCGAGGGCCGGACCACGCTGCGCGAAGTCCTCGAATCCGATGACACCCGCTATATGCTGGCGGCGCTGGAGCAGTTGGGGATCAAAAACCGGCAGGCCGGCGAACTCACGGTGGAGATCGACGGGGGCAACGGTCCGTTTCCGGTAAAAAAAGCCGATCTGTTTCTTGGCAATGCCGGCACGGCGGTACGCACTTTGACGGCGGCTCTGGCGTTCTGCGGTGGCGAATACCGTGTCGACGGCGTCGCGCGCATGCATGAGCGGCCGATCGGTGATCTCGTTGATGCGCTGCGCACCCTCGGTGCAAAAATCGATTATCCCGGCAATGACGGTTTCCCGCCGCTGTCGATTCATCCCGGCAAGCTGGATGCGCGCGGCGAGGTCGGCATTCGCGGCAATGTGTCGAGCCAGTATCTGACCGGCTTATTGATGGCGCTGCCGCTGCTGGGCGTGCAGACGGTGGTGCGTATCGACGGCGAACTGATTTCCAAACCGTATATCGAGATTACGCTGAATGCGATGCGCCGCTTCGGCGTCACCGTAGAGCGCGACGGCTGGAGTGCATTTACGGTGCCGGCCGGTGCGCGTTATGTCAGTCCCGGTGAACTGTATGTCGAAGGCGATGCGTCTTCCGCATCGTATTTCCTCGCGGCCGGTGCGATCAGCGGTTTGAGTGGCGGCGGTCCGGTGCGCGTGCAGGGCGTGGGGCGCGACAGCACCCAGGGTGATGTGCGTTTTGCCGATGCGCTGGTGCAGATGGGCGCGGCCATCACCATGGGAGATCACTGGATCGAGGCGTCCGCCGGCGGCGAGGCGCGTCAGCGCGGCCGTCTGCGCGCCGTGGAGCTCGACTGCAATCACATTCCGGATGCGGCGATGACGCTGGCGATGGCGGCCTTGTTTGCCGACGGCACGACCACGCTGCGCAATA
>CBHTVL010000224.1:0-4608 GCA_966096475.1 uncultured Burkholderiales bacterium | reverse complement strand
GGCCTCCGGGGGCTTGTATAATTGCCGGCTTTCCGTAGTTCGAGTTGAGGGGTTTCCCATGTATGCGGTAGTCAAGACCGGCGGCAAACAGTATCGCGTGAGCGCTGGCACCAAAATCAAGGTTGAACAGCTGACGGCCGATGTCGGGTCGGAAGTCACACTGGACCAGGTTCTGATGATCGCCGAAGAAGGCAACGTCAAGCTGGGCGCACCGCTGGTGGCTGGTGCCGCAGTCAAAGCCAAGGTCCTGTCCCAGGGTCGCGGTGACAAGGTGCATATTTACAAAATGCGCCGGCGTAAACACTATCGCAAGTCCCAGGGGCATCGGCAGAATTTCACCGAGCTCGAAATCACGGGCATTGCAGGTTAAGGAGAGCACATCTCATGGCACATAAAAAAGCAGGCGGCAGTTCCCGCAACGGCCGCGACTCGGAATCCAAGCGACTGGGCGTCAAACGCTTCGGTGGCGAACTGATCCCCGCCGGTAGCATCATCATCCGTCAGCGCGGCACTCAGGTTCATCCCGGCGAAAACGTCGGCATGGGCCGCGACCACACGCTGTTTGCGAAAGTGAACGGACGCGTGCAGTTTGCGATCAAGGGCCCGCAGCAGCGCCAGACGGTGAGCGTCGTTCCCGCCTGATTGCAACACACGCTGTAGAAAAGGCCCTGTTGAACGACAGGGCCTTTTTCATTTGAGGAAGCCATGAAATTCATTGATGAAGCACGGATTGAAGTGCACGCCGGCAAGGGCGGCGACGGCGTTGCCAGTTTCCGCCGTGAAAAATTCGTGCCCCGCGGCGGCCCGGACGGCGGCGACGGCGGCCGCGGCGGCAGCATTTTTGCGATTGCCGACCGCAACATCAACACCCTGATCGACTATCGCTACGCGCGCATCCACCGTGCCAAGAACGGACAGAAAGGCATGGGCTCGGACTGTTACGGCCGTGCCGCAGCGGACATTGAGCTGCGCATGCCGGTGGGCACCGTGGTCAGCGACGCCGAGACCGGCGAAATCCTGTTCGACCTCGCGCACGACGGCGAACGTGTCACGCTGGCGAAGGGCGGGCAAGGCGGACTGGGCAATCTGCATTTCAAATCCAGCACCAACCGCGCGCCGCGACAGTTCACAGTCGGCGAGCCGGGGGTTTCGCGTTATCTGCAGCTCGAACTCAAGGTGTTGGCGGACGTTGGTCTGCTGGGCATGCCCAACGCCGGCAAATCAACGCTGATCCGTGCCATCTCGGCTGCACGGCCGAAGGTTGCGGACTACCCGTTCACGACCCTGCAGCCGAACCTCGGCGTGGTTCGCGCCGATGAGAACCGCAGTTTTGTCGTGGCCGACATTCCTGGACTGATCGAAGGGGCCGCGGAAGGCGCAGGCCTGGGCCATCAGTTCCTGCGCCACCTGGCGCGCACCAAACTGCTGCTCCATGTCATCGATGTCATACCGCCGGATCCGGATGCCGATGTCGTGCGCGACGCCAAGGCGCTGGTACGCGAACTGCGCAAGTATGATGAGACCCTGTACCGCAAACCGCGCTGGCTGGTATTCAACAAACTCGACCTGGTCCCCGAAAAAGACCGCGAAAAACTCGTGCAGTCACTGCTGAAAAAACTGGGCGTCAGCCGCAAGCACTTTGCCATCTCCGCGATCAGCGGTGACGGCTGCCGGCCGCTGGTCTTTGCCGCAATGGAGCACTTGGAACAACAGCAGGACAAACCGCAAAAGACCGCGCGAAAGAAAACGGTCAAGGCGGAAGCATGAGCGGCGCGGCGCAATCGGTGATCCACAAGGCCCGCCGGCTGGTGGTCAAGGTCGGCAGCGCGCTGGTCACCAACTCCGGACTGGGGCTCGATCACGCCGCACTCACCGGCTGGGCCGAGCAGATTGCCCGCCTGCGCCATGACGGCCGGGAAGTCGTGCTGGTTTCGAGCGGCGCCATCGCCGAGGGCATGCAGCGCCTGGGTTGGTCGCGCCGCCCGAACGCGCTGCACGAGCTGCAGGCCGCCGCCGCTGTCGGCCAGATGGGCATGGTGCAGGTTTATGAGTCCTGTTTCCGCAGTCACGGCCTGCTGGCCTCGCAGATCCTGCTGACCCACGAGGACCTCGCCGACCGCAAACGTTATCTCAACGCGCGCTCAACGCTGCGCACCCTGCTCGACCTCGGTGTGATCCCGGTGATCAATGAAAATGACACCGTGGCGATCGACGAAATCCGCTTCGGCGACAACGATACGCTCGCAGCCCTGGTCACCAACCTGATTGAAGCCGATGCGCTGATCATCCTCACCGATCAGCAGGGCCTCTACAGCGCCGACCCGCGCAAGGACCCGGCGGCTACGCTGGTTGCCGAAGGCACCGCCGGCGACCCTTTCCTGGAAACCATCGCCGGCTCAACGGGAAGTGCGATTGCCCGCGGCGGCATGCTGACCAAGATCCTTGCCGCAAAACGCGCCGCGCGCAGCGGTGCGCACACCATCATCGCCTCGGGACACGAAAAAGACGTGCTGCTGCGCCTCGCGCAAGGCGAACGCGTCGGCACCCAGTTGCTGGCCGGTCAGGCCACGGTCGCCGCGCGCAAACAATGGCTGGCCGATCACCTGCAGGTGCGCGGCCGGGTCACGCTGGATGCCGGCGCCGTCAAAGCATTGCTGGTGGACGGCAAAAGCCTGCTGCCGGTCGGTGTCTGCGAAGCCAGCGGTGACTTCGAGCGCGGCGAAGTGGTCAGCTGCCTGGATGAAAGCGGGCGGGAGATTGCCCGCGGCCTGATCAACTACAGCTTTGCCGACACCATGCGCATCCTGCGCACACCGTCGGGCCAGATCGAAGCCAAGCTCGGTTATGTCGACGAGCCGGAACTGATGCACCGGGACAATCTGGTGCTGCTGTAAGAGTCGGAGCCCTCTCCGTCAGAATTTACGGTTTCGGTCCGGCGCGCAGGGCACTGACGATCTTTTCCGCCGAGCTGATCATGAATTTTCCGTCGCAGAAATATTCACGGTACAGCGTATTGTGGTGTGCCAGCGTTTCCTTGAATTCCACCGGCCGCCACTGCGGATTGCGTGCACGGGCCCAGGTCCTGTCGTTGCGCCCGATGGCATAGTATTTCTGCTCGCGCGACTCGCAGCGAATGCCTTCGAAAGAAACATTCGTCGCGCCGCCGGAAGTCTTGATGACCATCGTGTAACGTACAACGCCGTCGCTGCCCGTTGAAACCGACTTGCTGTCGACAAAATAGCGATGCGTGGTGATCGCATTGACGTTCAGGGGGATCAGACTCTCGTCCGAAGGATAGGCCGGCAGCTGAGCCTGCATTTCCGACCAGGGGGTGATTTCCCGGTCGAAGGTGTAGTCCCAGCCATCCCACTGCTTTTGCGCCAGCGCAGCTGTGCAAAACAACGCAAGCACCGAGCCCGGCAACCATCGTGTGAATAATCTCTGCATGCCGTCCATTCTACCCTTGAGACGACCCTGACCACGATTCCGCGGCAACCACCCGCAGACCCGTCAGGCGAGATCGGCCATCAGCGAAGCGCGCATGGCATCGGAGATCCGCGCCACAGTCGCCGAATAGTTGGGATGATCAACGCCCATAGCCAGTACCGCACCGCCGCGCAAAGCCGAAACCATGGGTGCCGTCAGCTCGAACCGCAGAAAATGCACTGAAGAGGTTTTCTGCTCGTTTTCGCGCTCGAGGTCCTCGTCGGCAATCGCATAAACCCGGTCGCAGCCGGCCACCTGCACCCAGACCTTGTCTTCAATGCCGATCAGCTGCGCCAGCCGGGTACGCCGCTCGTTCTCATCGGGATATTCGATGAGCATGGTGGCTTTCCAGTTGCTGCCGTCCGGCACCAGCGGGTTATAGGCACCAAGCTCATCGAGAATGCCCTCCTCCTCGAATATCCGCTCGACGCGGAGCATTTCCTGCACCTGGTAACGGATGGTCAGCTCGTCCTCAAAAATCAGCGTGAGGTTCTCGCCCAGCGGCAGTGTGCGGTCTTTCTTGTGCGCGATCACCTTGGCGCGAAAGTCCGGGCGCGCCTTGGCGTAAACCTCAAGTGGCATCAGGGTATCAGGGGAAATCTGCGGCATGGTTGATCTCACAATCCGTAAGCAATTCGTATCAGGGTTATGGGATGTTGCTTCTCCGCGCTGCTGCCCGCCCCGCTTTCACCCGCTTTACTTTCATCGATACCCTGCTGGATATGGCGTCCGGCGATGGCGCAGTCGGAGCTGATGTAATCGGGTTCGGCATCCCCCATCAGACGGAATACCGGACGGCCGATTTTCATCGATTGATCAAAGAATTCGCTTTTCACGCCCCAAGTGCCGTCATGACCGGCGCAGCGCTCAACCGTGGTGACCTTGGTCTCCGGCACCATCTCCAGCAGCTCGCGCGTCTTCTGACCCATGTTTTGCACGCGCAGATGACAGGGGATGTGGTACGACACTTTGCCCAGCGGTTTGCTGAATTCCTTTTTGAGCAGACCGTCCTTGTGGCGCAGCACCAGATATTCAAACGGGTCGAACATGGCGGCAGCCACGGCTTTGACATCGGCATCGTCCGGGAACATCAGCGGCAGTTCCTGCTTGAACATCAACGTG
>CBHTVL010000223.1:0-4682 GCA_966096475.1 uncultured Burkholderiales bacterium | reverse complement strand
CACCATCTATGAACTGGTTTGGGACGAGTATTGCGACTGGTATCTGGAACTCGCCAAGGTGCAGCTGGCCAACGGCAGCGAGGAACAATGCCGCGGCACCCGCCGCACGCTGGTGCGCGTGCTCGAAACCATACTCCGCCTTGCCCACCCGGTAATTCCGTTCATCACTGAAGAACTGTGGCAGAGCGTGGCGCCGCTGGCCGGCAAAAGCGGCGACAGCATCATGCTGCAGAAATACCCGCAGCCCGAACCGTCAAAAATCGATGCCGCCGCCGAGCGTGACATCGACTTGCTGAAGCAACTGGTCTCGGCCTGCCGCACGCTGCGCGGCGAAATGAACATCGCGCCGTCACAGAAACTGCCGCTGCTGGCCCAGGGCGATGCCGCCCAGCTGCGCAGCTTTGCACCGCATCTGATGTCGCTGGCGCGGCTGTCCGAAGTCCTCGTCGTCAACGAGCTGCCCGCGGAAGACGCGCCGGTATCCATCGTCGGCGATATCAAGCTGATGCTCAAAGTGGAAATCAACGTCGCAGCCGAACGCGAGCGCCTCGCCAAGGAAATCGCCCGGCTGGATGCGGAAACCACCAAGGCGCGCGCCAAACTCGCCAACGAAAGTTTTGTCGCCAAGGCCCCGCCACTTGTTGTCGCGCAGGAGCAGGAACGCCTCGCGCGTTTCTCGGCCACGCTGGAGCAGATGCGCGCGCAACTCGCCAAATTCGGCGGCTGATCACTCAAACTGCGCGCCGTCCGCGGCACCATGGATTTCAAACACACGCTGCGCGCGCTGCGCCACCGCAATTACCAGCTGTTTTTCTGCGGCCAGACCCTGTCGATCATCGGCAACTGGGTGCAGCAGATTGCGATGGCCTGGCTGGTCTACCGGATGACGGAATCCGCCTGGCTGCTCGGCGTCACCGGATTCGCCGGACAGATCGCCATTCTTGTACTGGCACCGTTCGGCGGACTGTGGGCGGACCGTTTTGACCGCCACCGCCTGCTGCTGATCACCCAGGCCCTGTCGGCCGTTCCGCCGCTGGTATTGGCCGCGCTCAGCTACAGCGGAACGATTGCCGTCTGGCATGTCGTGGTGATGGCGCTTCTCGCCGGCATCGTCAACGCCATTGATACGCCGATCCGGCTGACCTTCACCACCGAGATGGTCACCCGCGAGGACCTGCCCAGCGCCATCGCGATGAACGCCTTGATGCAGAGCATCGGTCGCATGATCGGACCGGCCATCGCCGGCGCGCTGCTGACGGTATCGACCGAAGCCTTCTGTTTTGTCATCAACACCGTCAGCAAGATCATCATCGTCGGCACCGTCATCCGGATGACCATTGTGCCGCAGGTGATCACGCCGCCGACCCTGTCACCGCTGCAGCAGTTGCGCGAAGGCGTTAACTACGCCTGGGAACTGATTCCCGTGCGCTGGCTGCTGCCGATGGTCGCCACCGTCAGTTTCATGGTGACGCCCTACCAGACACTGATGCCGATTTTCGCGGCTGAGGTGTTCGAGGGTGGCGCCAGCCTGCTCGGCTTTCTGATGGGCGCAGCAGGCGCCGGCGGCGTAATCGGCATGCTGGCGCTGGCTTCACGCCGGGATGTGCGCGGCCTGACACGATGGGTCACGTTTGCCTCAATGTCCGCGGGATTGAGCACCATCGTTTTTGCGTTTTCGCCGTGGCTGCCGCTGTCGCTGCTGGCGATCGCCGTCACCGGTTTCAGCATCGTCGTCAACGGCATGTCCGTGAGCACGATGATTCAGACCATTGTCGACAACCGCATGCGCGGCCGTGTCATGGGTCTTTTCTCGATGGCATTTCTGGGCATGTATCCGCTGGGCAGCCTGGCCGGGGGCGCAATAGCCACTGCGATTGGCGCGCCTGCGGCACTGGCCATCGGCGGCTTTATCTGCACCATCGCCGCGTTGATTCTGTGGCGGCGCATGCCGGCCCTGCGGGCGCATTTGCGCCCGATCTACGAGCGTCTTGAAATATCCAATAAAAACAAATAGTTACAGATTTACCGGGGCGGCAACTTAATACAGCCGCGGTTCAAACGGCAGCTTGCGACCGACCAGCGCCTCCAGCATCTGCAACTCCAGATCCGTGTGATTAACCACCGGCGCGGCCTCCAGCATGCGCGGCATGCCCTTGCCGTAGATGAAGCGCGGCTGGTCATGCTGTTTGGTTCGCACGGTCTCCGCTGATTGCGGTTCATCCACCGGTGTCAGCACTGCCTCGCCGTAACAGGTGCAGGCATAGGTGCGGCGCGCTTCGGTTTCAATATAAATGCCCGTGCCGCGAATGCCGATGGTGGCAGTGACCGTCTGGATTTCCTTGCGCCGTCCCGATTCAAACACCGACAGCAGCGCGCCGGTCACTACGCGCAGCGTGGTGACAACGCCTTTGACGGCAAGCGCGCCATACTCGACATGGCTGTTGCCCCGAACCAGGAATGCGTCTTTTTCGGCGACAAACACCAGCTCGGCGCCTTTGCCGGTGACGATGACATCGCCGGGGTTGACCCGCTGTCCGCGCTCCGCCGGCTTGCCGTTGATGCGCACGTCACCCTTGATCTGCGCGATGCCCGGCGGCAGTGTGCCCGCAGCCAGTGCGGCGCGCAGTTTGATCATGCCCGCAGCAACCATTGCCGCTGCGGCAGCTCCCCGCAACCACCGCCGACGCCCCGCCTTTGCTCCGGACTTATTCATTGATCAGCTTCCCGTTTTATGAACATGTGCAAGTGTTGTCGTTCATAACGGGCTGAACTTACTTCTTTTTCATGAAAAACGTGAACTCTTTTTCCGCCGTCTCGGAAGCCAGCAGATCGTTGCCGGTCTGCCGGGCAAACGCCTGGAAGTCCTTCACCGATCCCGGATCCGTCGCCATGATCTTCAGTACCTGTCCGGTCGTCATGTCGGCCAACGCTTTTTTGGTACGCAGTATGGGCAGCGGGCAGTTCAGGCCGCGCGCATCAAGTTCCTTGTCGAACTGCATCTGTGAACCTCGCTTTTATCGGAATGGAAACAAATTCAACCGCGAATATACGGCCTATGCCCTTGCACCTCAAGGCAACACCGTCACCGGCCTGCCGGCCGCGGGAGCCGATTATAGGCGCGCGGAAGGCTAGAACACGCTGACGTTGCTGTCGTCCAGCAGCCTGGACAGGCGCAGATTGGCGGCCGACAGCCGGTCCACCAGCAGTTCGAGAAACGCGCCATTGAAATGATGAAGGCATAGCTCCGACGCGCGCGGCAGGGTTTCTGCACGAATTTCGATAACCACCACATCACTGCGCGAGAGCACGCTCGCCGAACGCTGGAACTTGTGTTTGCCGAGATAGGCCATCTCGCCGAAACATTCCCCCGCCTTGAGTACGCCGAGCAGTTTGTTTTGCTTGCGCACCTCGACCTCACCCTCGGCGAGAATGAAAAATGAAGACCCGATGTCGCCTTCCTGGATAAGTGTCGTGGCGGCCGCCAGGCGCTGCCACTTCGCCAGACGGAGCACCTCCCAGAGTTCAACATCGCTGAAGGCACGGAAAAAATCCAGCCGGCGCAGGGTGTCGAATTTCTCGGCCTCGGGCATCGCATCCGGCGCCTTGACGCGCGACCCGCCCAGCGCCTCGACGAGATCACCGGCGAGATCGCCCCAGGTCTGATAACGCTCAGCGGTATTTTTGGAGAGCATGCGCAACACGATGCCATCAACGCGCACCGGCACTTCGGAACGGAAACGGCTCGGTGGCGCAGGCTCGACGTTGATGATCTGGTAAATGATGCTGTAATTATTGGTGCCGGCAAAAGGCAGCCGTCCGGTCAGCAGCTGATAAAAAACCACGCCCAGCGAAAAAATGTCGGTCTGGTAAGTCAGCGGCTGCTCGCGAACCTGCTCGGGCGACATATAGGCCGGCGAACCCACGCCGGTGATCTGCGTCGTATCGCTGGAGGTATTGAGCGCGGCACCGAAATCGGAAATCTTGATGTCCGCCTCGCCAGACAGCAGGATGTTCGCGGGTTTGATGTCGCGGTGAATGACACCTTCTCTTGCAGCGTAATCCAGCGCGCGGGCACATTTGTAGATGATTTCCAGGACGCGCGACAGCGGCAGCAGCTGTTCCAGCCGGGTGAAGGGCTCCAGCGTCGAACCGTCGACGTATTCCATCACGATATAGCTGGCGGATTCCTCGGCCACGGCATCGTAAATGGCAACAATATGGGGGTGGGCAAGTTTGCCGGCCAGGGAGGCCTCGGTGACAAACAGCTTGCGGTAACGGCGCCCGTGTTCGTCATCCCCCAGCGCTTCGGGATAAACCGCTTTTACGGCGACTTCGCGATCCTGAAACGGATCATAGGCTTTGTAGACCACGCTGGTCGCGCCGCGGCCAAGCTCCTTGATGATTTCGTACTTGCCGATCTTGCGGGCCCCGGGTGAGGAAGGCAGGGTCCCGGCAGCGGATTCAAGAGGATCACTCATCCGTCCAAAATACCATCAAACCGGCGCCATCGCTGAAGCCTCAGCGCTTGCGCTCCTGCTCGATCAGCGTGCGCCGCAACTCGCGGATGCGGGCCTCGATCGCCGAGAGCTGGTAAAAATCACCCTGACCGCTTTTCAGCGCGATCTGGAACTGCTCCAGGGCCGGGCCGAGCTGTCCGGCGCGGGCATACGCCTCGCCCTGCG
>CBHTVL010000222.1:0-4683 GCA_966096475.1 uncultured Burkholderiales bacterium | reverse complement strand
GAAACAGAAACCCATCGCTGCGGCTTTGCCGTTGTGCTGCGGCAGCTTGCGCACCATTGCCAGCGTGTCGGCCATATCGGTTTCACCCGCCTTGATTACCGGCATGCGCGGCTGTGAACGCTCGCCGGCGCGTTTGTCGTCGCGCGGCAGCGGGCCCGGCAGCGTGCGCCAGAACAGGTCGGGTGCAGCGGCGATGAAACCCTTGGCGGCGAATTCATCGGCGATGCCGCGGATGTCGGCGTTGACGCCGTGCACCGCCGAGGCCATGACCACGGCCGGGGCCTTGGCATTGCCTGCGGGCAGTGCGAGGTAGCAGTCGAACTCGCCGGCGCCGCTGCTGGATTTTATTTTGACGTGATTGCCCATCAGTATCTCCTCCTTCGGCGCCGGTTTATTCGGTGCCGAGCAGTTCGACTTCGAATACCAACGTTGCGTTCGGCGGAATCACGCCGCCGGCGCCGCGTGCGCCATAACCGAGATCGGCGGGGATGGTCAGCTTGCGCGAGCCGCCGACTTTCATGCCCTGTACGCCTTCATCCCAGCCGCGGATGACATGGCCTGCGCCCAGCGGGAATTCAAACGGGTCGCCGCGGTCCTTGCTCGAATCGAATTTGGTGCCGTCGGTGAGCCAGCCGGTGTAGTGCACCGACACGTACTGGCCGGCCGCGGCTTCCGCGCCGGTGCCGACTTTGAGTTCTTCGATGATCAAACCGCTTGCGGTGGTGATGGATGCCATGGCTGTTCCTTGTTCAGAGTGAGGCGGCATTATGCCGTCATGGGCGCGGGCTGTGAACCCGTCAGCGTTTTGCGGGTTGATCCTTGCGGAGCTGCATGTAACGCGGCGTGGCCAGGGTGATGCGGCCCCAGTCGACGCTGGTGATCACGCCCTCAAAGCGCACCGAATACTCCCTGGCATCCCATTCCGCGTACTGCACCGGAAAACGCGAGCGCAGGCCTTTCATTTTCTCGGAGTGGCTGCGCGCCGGCAGGCCGTATTTCTTTTTCAGCGCGTCGAGCGCATTGCTTTGCGCTTCGATACCCCAGGTATGGACATGGATGGCTTCGATGATGCCGCCCGCGACTTCAACGGTCAGTTCGCCGCGGGCATAGGGCACGATGGCGGTGCGCGGGTAGAACAGCTGATGCTCCTCGGTGCCCCAGGCGGTTTTGACGGTTTGTTTTGCGTTGTAGCAATGGCGTTTGGTCAGCGCATCCTCGCCGCGTTCGCAGGCCGGATAATTGAAACGGCTGCCGAGTTCGACGCCGAACATGGTTATGGCGGAATCGGCAGCGAAGGTGTTGCCCGCGACAAGGCTCAGGACAATCAGCAGATGGCGTAAATTTTTCATAGGCGGCATCATACGGGCCTTCGACAGGCAGTTCCACCGAATCAGGAGTCATATTGGCCGGCGATGCGTGGCAGGTTTATATCGTGCGATGTGCGGACGGCAGTCTGTATACCGGCATCGCACGCGACCTGGAGCGCCGCATCGCCGAGCACAATGCCGATAAGGGAGCTGGCGCCAGTTATACGCGTTCGCGCCGGCCGGTGAGGCTGGTGTATCAGGAGCCGGCGCCGGATCGTTCCACGGCCAGCAAGCGTGAGTATCAGATCAAGCAGCTGAGCCGCACCGAGAAACTTGCGCTGATTCTCGCTTCAGGCGCGGCGTAAACGCGCAATCAGCAGCAGCGCGGCTGCGCCCCAGCACAATGCGGGTGCCCAGGTCAGCGTCTGCATCAGGGCTTTGTCCTGATTGAGCTGGGTGGCGATGACCAGGATGCGCAGCATCGTCGCCAGTGCAAACATCGAATGCATGCCACCGGCGCTGAAACCTTCGCGTCCGGTATGTCCCAGCGTGGTCGCCGCGCCGAACATGCCGAACATCACTGCTGCCCAGGCGGCGCCGGCAATGATCTGCGCCGCAATCAGTGGGCCCAGTGCACCGGCCTGCGTGGAATACAACACCGCGATTGCACCGATGACGGCGCCTGCGGCCAGCACCTTGAATTCACCCTGACGGCGGATGATCCAGGTCAGCGGCAGCATCGCCAGATTGAAGCCGACCCAGAACAGCGGCATCAGCTGACTGAGTTCGGCGGGCGTGGCGTAACGCAGATACTGCGGTGCTGAATTCAGTGAGAAGTGAATCTGGTAACCGATGGCGGCCAGTACGACGATGATCAGGAAGTAAGGGATCGACAGCGGTTTTTCGGGCGCTTCGGTTTTTGCCGTTGCCGATGACGAGAGATGGCGCTCCGCCCAGGCCATTGCCCAGGCAGCGAGCGCCACGGCAATCGAAGCCAGCGCAAACGGCAGGCGCGGGTCGGTGTCGCGCAGCAAACCGGTCAGATAGGGGGCGATGGCGCCGGCGATGCCGAGGCCGAACAGCCACAGTCCCGACAGCCAGGGTTTTGCGCCGATGCCGGCATGTTTTCCGATCAATACCAGCGGCGGTGCACGCAATGCCGATGAGGTGACGGTCCAGACGAAAGTGATTGCGAGGAACAGCAGCGGACTGCCGTTCGGTGCGATCAGCGGCATGGCAAGGAAAGCCAGCGCCGAGATCAGCGTGATCAAGCCGATCTGTGAGCCGAGTTTGCCGACAATGCGCGCGCTGCGATCGGCTTTGACGCCCATCAGCCAATCGGTGACTAGGAATACCAGTTGATCGGCAATCAGGATCCACACGATCAAGGATTTGGCGATGCCGGCTTCCGCGGCCAGTCGCGGCAGATAAATCACGTAAACGGTCCACGTCAGCGTGAAAAACAGCTGCAGCAGGGCGAAGACAATTCCGGTACGCAGGGTTGATGTGTTCATGGCGGCGCTGGCAGTGTGACCAAGCTGCGCGTGATGGTCAATCGCCGCGGCGTTACTGCCGGCGTCCGGTCGGTGGTAAATTGCCTTCAATAACAGGCGGGAGGAGAGCATGAACAAAAAACTGCAATGGGCGCTCGCCGTCCTTGCCTTGATGGTCTGGTGCGGTGTGCACGCGCAGTCCTATCCGCAGCGGCCGATCCGCATGGTGATCGGCCTGCCCGCCGGCGGCAGCACCGATGTGATGGGGCGCATCGTCGCTGCGCGATTGTCGGAAAAACTCGGCCAGCAGATGGTGGTCGACAACCGGCCGGGGGCGAGCGGCATCATCGGCATCAATCTGGTCGTGAATTCACAGCCTGACGGTTACACGCTGATCATGGCCGCCGGGTCCTGGGGCACGATCAGTACGCTCTACAAACTGCCCTTTGATTTGCAGAAGGATCTGGCGCCGGTGGCTTTCATCGGCACCTCGCCTTATGTGCTGGTGGTGCAGTCGGCACTGCCGATCAAAAACATGACGGAATTCATTGCCCATGCCAAAGCGAATCCGGGCAAGCTGACCTGGGCCGGATCCAATCCCGGATCGCTGCAGCGGCTGGCCGGTGAACTGCTGAAACGCAGTGCGGGTATCGACATGCTTTACGTGCCTTATAAAGGCACCGGTGGCGTGATTCCCGATCTGATCGGCGGCCGGCTCGATGCGGCCATCGACAATGTGCTGGTGCTGTCGCCGTATATCCGCAAGGGACAACTGCGCGGCATCGGCGTAACCAGCAACAAAAGGTCGGTGGTGTTTCCGGAATTGCCGACGCTGGCCGAGACCGGTTTGCCCGGATTCAACGCTGTGGGCTGGTTCGGTCTGTTTGCCGCGGCAAAAACCCCGCAAACCATCGTGGGCCGGCTCAATGCGGAAGTGACGGCGCTGCTGCAGGAGCCGCAGACGCGTGATCGACTGCTGGCGCAGGGCGCTGAACCCTTGCCCGGACCGCCGGATGATTTGCGCCGGCATCTGGCGCGGGAAATCGAAATCTGGAACAAAGTGATTCGTGACGCAGGAGTAAAAGCGGAATGACGCAGAACATCCCATCCCGCCCGTGTTCCACCGGGACCGCGAACGATGTATTCGAAGCCGTGCGCACGCGGCGTTCCGTCCGCGCCTATAAGCCCGATCCGGTGCCGCCGGCGCTGTTACGTGAAATCGTCGAACTTGGCCGGTATGCACCCAGCGGTTCAAACATCCAGCCCTGGCGCGTGCATGTGCTGACCGGTGCGACGCTGAAACGCGTGGGCACGGCGATCGAATCGGCGTTTCTCAATGACGAGCCAGGTCATCAGCGCGATTACGATTACTACACCGACCCGGTGTTCGAGCCTTATCTCGCGCGACGTCGCGCCTGCGGCTGGGGTTTGTATGGAACGCTGGGCATCGGCAAGGGCGATCACGAAAAATCCAGGGCCTATCGCGCCAGCAACTACACGTTCTTCGGTGCACCCGCGGGGCTGGTGTTTACGATCGACCGCAAGCTGGAGAAGGGCAGCTGGCTGGATTACGGCATGTTCCTGCAGACGCTGATGCTGGCGGCACGGGCGCGTGGCCTGCATAGCTGCGCCGAAGCGTCGATTGCCAGTTATCCGGATGTGGTGCGGCGCGAGCTGGGTCTCGGTCGCGAGTGGGTGGTGATCTGCGGCATGGCGATGGGTTATGCCGATGCGCAAGCGGTGGTGAATACCTTCCAGCCCGAACGCATTGCACTGGAAGACTACGCCAGCTTTCTTGATTAAAAATTATAAATAAAACAATAAGTTACGGCTCAAATACGCGATTGCCCACACAAAACACTGCCGGGCGCTCTTCAGCTGGC
>CBHTVL010000221.1:0-4696 GCA_966096475.1 uncultured Burkholderiales bacterium | reverse complement strand
CAGGCGGCAGACGCTTTCATTCCATTCAGCTTCGCTGAAATCCGGCGTCAGCTGCCGCGCCTTTGCGTAGTCACGCAAGGCGTCCTCGTGGCGGTTGACGCCCTGCAGGATATTGCCGCGGATATTGTAGAAATCGGCGCGTTTCGGATCGATCGCCAGCGCACGTTCCAGCGCCGCCAGCGCCTCGTCGAAACGGCCGAGGTCGGTCAGCGTCACGCCGCGATTGGCATGGGCGCCGGGAAAATCCGGGCGCAGCGCAATCGCGCGGTCGAATGCGGCCATGGCTTCATGCAGCCGGCCGAGCCCGCGCAGCGCCAGCCCGCGGTTGGCATGTGCTTCCGGAAGATCGGGCTGCAGCGCAATCGCGCGGTCAATGGCATCGATCGCCTCCTGCGTCCGTCCCATATCCGCCAGCACACCGCCGCGCGAACAATGCGCCAGCGCCATATCCGGCTTCAGCGCAATGGCGCGATCGAGACTGGCCAGCGCATCGGGCAGGAATTTCATCGCATGCAGGGTATTGCCGCGGTTGCAGTGCGCCTCTGCATATTCCGGATTGGCCGCAATCGCCCGCTCAAAACCGATCAGGGCCTGCTCGATCTGCCCCGCCTTCCGTAACAGATTGCCGCGGTTCAGATGAGCGTCGGCATGACCCGGTCGCACTTTCAGCGTCCGGTCAAAGGCCTGCAGCGCATCGGCATCACGCCCCAGCGTGGCCAGCGCCAGTCCGCGCTGAAACAGTGCTTCAATAAAATCGGGCTTGAGCTCAATCGCGCGTTCGAAGTGCGGCAACGAGGCCTCAGTCAGCCCCCGATCCAGCAAGGCCTTGCCCAGATTGGCATGGGCATCGGGATACACCGGGTTGAGCGCAATCGCACGTTCAAAATGCTGCGCGGCCTCTTCATAACGCCGCAACACGCACAACACATTGGCGCGGTTGTTGTGAATGCTCGGATCGTCCGGCTGCACCGCCAGTGCACGGGCGAACAGTTGCTCCGCTTCCGCCGGACGTCCGCGCTGCGCGTTGATGATGCCCAGCATCTGCAAGGCATTCAGATGCGCCGGCTGTTCGGCAAGCAGCTTTTGAAAACTGTCTTCGGCGGCGCGCAGATCACCGCGCTTCTGCGCTGCGACGCCTTCGCGGTACAAGGCATCGCTCGCCATAGCGGCGGGCCTGGCGGCAACAACGTTCACCTGACGTTTAACCGGCTTTTGTTTCATGAAGTTTTGGCCATTCTGGAAACCAGCGCGTCCCGCACCCGGTTGATGATGTCACTCCAGTCACCGACCTTGCCCTGCCGGAGCAGACGCATCGACGGATACCAGGGGCTGTCCTCGCGCTCCTCATGCCAGTACCAGTGCCGGCCACTGGCGAAAGGCAGCATCAGCAGCGTCGGTGCACCGACGGCGCCGGCAAGATGCGCCGTGGTATTGCTGGTCGTCACCACCAGATCGCAGGCACGGATCAGCGCAGCGAGGCCGTCCATGTCATTAAAAGCATCGACATCCGGCAGGTGTTCGATTTCAACCCCGGTGCTTTTACGGATGGTTTCGCGTTCAGCATCGGTGTCGCCATACTGCAGATCGACAAAACGCACACCGGGCAATTGCAGCAAGGGTTTCAGATCGTTCAACCCGACACTTTTCAGTTCACCGAAACGCTCGGCGCGGCTGAGCCAGGACAACCCGACCACCAGCTTGCCGTCGCCGCGATCCAGTCGCTTGCGCAAGGCCTCGACGCGCGCCTCATCGGCGATCAGATAGGATTTGCGCTGTGCCGGAAAGTCGTGCCACGAGCGCCGCACCAGCCCGCCGATGCTGCCCAGCGGAATCTGCACATCGCAGGGCACACGCGTTGCCCGCGGCAGCGGCACAAAGGAAATGCCGGGAAAACTGCGCTGCACCAGCGGCAGCAGGCGCGGCGTGATCGCCAGCGTGGTCTGCTGGTGACTGATGCGCTTGAACAGTGAATCGAGCATGCCCAGATGGAAAATCTGGTCGCCGATGCCCTGCTCGCCCCACACCAGCAGTTTGCCGTCGGTTTTTTCGCCCTTCCACTGCGGCCGGCGGAACTTGATCCACCCCAGCCGCTGTCCGGTGCGCCAGCGCGCTTCATACAGCGGCCAGCCGCGGCCGAATTCACCGCGGATCAGCGCACACATGCTGATATTGAATTCGGGCTGGCCGTAACCCGGCTGCAGTTCCAGCGCACGGGTATATGAAGCCACCGACTCGGCATGCCGGTTCAGCGCCTGCAGCACATTGCCGTGCAGGTTCCAGAACTCGGCGCTCTGCGGCGCATGTTTGATCGCCAGATTGATCGACATCAGCGCCTCTTCCGGACGCCCGAGGTCCATCAGCGCCACCGCGCGGTTGGCATAGGCGCCGGAGCCCGACGGCATCAGGCTGATCGCCCGGTCCTGTTCGCGCAGCGCTTCGTCATAACGGCCGAGCAGGCGCAGCGTATTGCCGCGGTCATTGATCGCATCGGCAAACTGCGGCTGCAGCGACAGCGCCTTGTCAAAACAGGCCAGCGCCTCCTCGTGCCGCCCGAGCCCCGTCAGCACCAGACCGCGGATACGATGGGCCGGCGCGATTTCAGACTGCAGTTCAACGGCGCGATCCAGACTGACCAGCGCTTCCGGCAGATGACCGAGCAGACGCAACACATTGCCGCGGTTGCAGTGCGCTTCGGCGTACTGCGGATTCGCGGCAATCGCGCGCTCATAGCTGATCAGCGAATCCTTGAACCGTTTGGCATGCGACAGCAGATGGCCGCGTTTGCAGTGCGCCTCGGCATGGCCGGGATTGAGCTCGACCACCCGGTCATACCCCGCCAGCGCCGCGTCACGCTGCTGCAGCCTGTCGAGCAAGGTCGCGCGCTGGAACTGCATCTCGGCGATTTCGGGCTCCAGCGCCACGGCGCGATCAAAATACGGCAGCGATTCCGGCGCCTTGCCGCTATCGCACAATGCGCGCCCGATATTGCAGCAGGCATCGGCGAATTCCGGATCCAGCGCCAGCGCACGCTGCATTTCCGCCAGCCCCTCGGCATGACGGCCCATGCCGCAGAGCGCAACACCGAGGTTGTTGTGTACGGCGGCGTTGTCGGGATCGAGTTTCAGCGCCTGATTCAGCCGCTGCAACGCTTCAGGAAAGTTTTTGCGCTGGGTTTCAAGAACACCCAGCATGTGCAGCACATCAAAATCCTCCGGCTGCTCGGCCAGCACCTTGACATAGCCTTCGCGCGCAGCCTCCAGATCACCGCTGCGCTGCGCCTTGAGGGCAGCCTGATAGATATCCCAGATTTGCACCGATGTTGGCGCCGCAGCCTTGGCGGCTGCAGGCTGCGCGGCTTTTGCGGGCTTCGCCGGTTTAGCGGCGCCGTCTTTGGATTTGCTGCGAGTGGCCATGATGGACGGACGGGCCTCAGTCCGCGGAATCAGATCGGGGATGCTTTCAGTATATCATTAATTTTCTTTTAAAAACATATGCTTATGACGTAACCTTCGGGGCATCACCGCATCAGCCGAGCAGCAGATTGGGCTGTCCGAGCTGCAACAACACGCCCAGTTCGTCGGCAAAGGTCCAGCTGCTGACAATCTCGCCGTGGTCATCGAAATTGAGAATGGCCACCGCATTCACGCCCATATGCGCACCGGTCGGTGCGATGCCGCAGAAAGGTCCGGTGTGGGTGCCATTGACGTTGAAACGCACCCAGACCTGATTACCCTCGGCCAGCAGAACATCCAGCCCGTAACGCCGTTCGGCAAAGGCCGCGTTGAGATTCATTTCACCGTGGCCGTGCGCCTTGCTGAATTCGCGTGTGTGCTGGAAACCGAAACGCAGATTGTGATGATTGGCAGCCAGTCCGTCCTTGGTCTGCGTCGACAGCCGCGTACGCGCGGCCGTCAGCTTGTTGCGCGCCAGTGCGGTCGTGGCCGGCTGCGCTTCCAGTTTTTTGATAAAGGTCGCGGCATCGTCGGTCTGCGGCAGTGCCGGCGCGATCAGTTTGCCGTCGGCGCGCGGCGGCAGCTTCGCACCGAGCTGACGCAGCAGTTCCGCCTCATCCATCATGAACCAGCCTTCGACCATCTGGCCGTTGACGATACGGATCAGCGCAACTTCATAGACATCGATTTTTCTGCCGGTCGCCGGAATGCCGAAAAAATTGCCGGTGTGCGTGCCGGTGACACGGAACAGCAGCCCGACACGATCACCGTCGGCAATCACCTGCTCGATGACGTCCACGCGATCCGGAAATGCCGCGCGCAGATACAGCGCCGGATGCGGCCAGCCCTGATCCCGCGCATTGCCGGCAAGATGCAGATTGCCGCCGCGGACGCGATCGTAATTCGGCGCCATCACTTCTTTCTCGACCTGCGGCATTTCCGGCGTGCCCTGCTTCTGCTTGAAGCGCACGGCGATTTCGACATTGCGGACTAGTGCGGCAATCCGATTGGAATTTATATGGCTCATTAACACCTCAATTACCAAGAGAAGAATAACTTCGAAATATATAAATACTCATTATTTATCAGTATTTTGCAATACTACTTTACGCCCAGAACTTTCGTTGAACGCACAAAAAATATTATTTATAACGCACAGGTATACTGTATATATCAAAAAAATTGGGTAGTATTTATATCAATATCGCAAACATATATACGTTTGGAGTGGACTATGAACACAC
>CBHTVL010000220.1:0-4728 GCA_966096475.1 uncultured Burkholderiales bacterium | reverse complement strand
CACCGGTGGATACCAACCTGTTTCCCGGCGGCTTCAACAACCTCAATCCGGATTTCCATACGCTGTGCGTGCAGGCGGCGATGGCCGCCATTGAAAAAGCCTGCCCGGATGCACGCGCGATCGCGCTGGTCCCGGAAAACCACACCCGCAACCAGTTTTACCTGCAGAACGTCGAAAAACTCGCGCGCATCCTGCGCCATGCCGGCGTCGAAGTTCGCATCGGCAGCCTGCTGCCGGAAATCACCGCCGCCACCGACATTGAACTGGCCAACGGCACGACGCTGCGCCTGGAACCGCTCAAGCGCGACGGCAACCGGGTCAAGGTCGGCGACATGGATCCCTGCGTCGTATTGCTGAACAACGATCTGTCGGCCGGCGTTCCGGCGATCCTGCAGGGACTGGAGCAGAACGTGCTGCCGCCGCTGCATGCCGGCTGGGCCACCCGCCGCAAATCCAAACATTTCGCTGCCTATGACGATGTCACCAAAGACTTCGCACAGCTGATCGGCATCGATCCCTGGCTGATCAATCCCTACTTCGAGCGCTGCGGCAAAATCAATTTCCGTGAACGCCAGGGCGAGGAATGCCTCGAGGGTTATGTCTCGGAAATACTTGCCGACATCCGCAAGAAATACGCTGAATACGGCGTGACCGAAGACCCCTTTGTTATCGTCAAGGCGGATGCCGGCACTTACGGCATGGGCATCATGACCGTCAAGGATCCCTCGGAAGTCAAAGGCCTCAACCGCAAGCAGCGCAACAAGATGGCCGTGGTCAAGGAAGGTCTTGAAGTCAACGATGTGATCGTACAGGAAGGCGTGTACACCTTCGAAAACGTCGGTGACGCCATCGCCGAACCGGTGGTTTACATGATCGACCACTTCGTCGTCGGCGGCTTCTATCGCGTGCACACCGAACGCGGCAAGGACCAGAACCTCAATGCGCCCGGCATGCAGTTCGTGCCGCTCGCGTTTGATGAGCCCTGCTCCTCGCCGAACCCCGGCGATCCCGGCTGCCCGCCGAACCGTTTCTATTCCTATGGCGTCATCGCGCGCCTGGCCCTGCTCGCGGCGGCGATCGAACTGGAACGCATGGAAACACCGGAAACGGCACCGGCGCCATGAAAATCGCCTTCATCGTCGATCCGCTCGACAGCTTCAATCTCAAAAAAGACAGCACTTACGCCATCATGCGCGAAGCGGCTGCGCGCGGTCACCAGCTGTTCACGATGCAACAGGATGATCTGGCCTGGCACAAGCAGTCGGTCACCGGCCGCGCTGCGCGGCTGCACCTGACTGACACGACAACTGAGCCGACGACTGCAGCAACGCCGTCGTGGTACCGGCTCGAAAATGCCGCAGACACTCCGCTCGAACAGTTTGACGCCTTGTTAATGCGCAAGGATCCGCCCTTCGACATGGAATACATCTACAGCACCTATCTGCTGGAGATGGCGGAAAAACGCGGTGCCAAAGTATTCAATCGTCCGCAGGCGATCCGCGATCACAACGAAAAAATGGCCATCGCACGTTTTGCGCAGTTCACCGCGCCGACGCTGGTCACCCGCCGCGAGAACCTGCTGCGCGACTTCCTCGGCGAACACGGCGACATCATTCTCAAGCCGCTGGACGGCATGGGCGGCACCTCGGTGTTCCGGGTGCGCGCCGGCGATCCCAACGTCAGCGTCATCATCGAAACACTGACCAGCCACGGCGCGCGCACGATCATGGCGCAGCGTTATCTGCCGGAAATCAGTAATGGCGACAAACGTGTGCTGGTGATCGGCGGCGAACCCGTGCCTTTCTGTCTCGCGCGCATTCCCCAACCCGGTGAAACCCGCGGCAATCTCGCCGCCGGGGGTACCGGCGTTGCGCGTGAACTGAGCGCGCGCGACCGTGAAATCGCCGAAACCCTGGGACCGCAACTGATGGCCGCCGGCCTGCTGCTGGTCGGACTCGATGTCATCGGCGACTGTCTGACCGAAGTGAATGTCACCAGCCCGACTTGTTTCCAGGAAATCACCCAGCAGACCGGCTTTAACGTCGCCGGTATGTTATTGAATAAATTGGAAAAATTAGCTTAACCCAGCAGCGTCGCCAGCCCCGGTATTTATGTTGCAGCGCAAGAAAAGGGGGCGTAGAGTATGGCGCTTTCATGACAGCAACAGCACCGGTACATGATCGGCATCCTGATTATCAGTCACGGCACCTTGGGTGAAAGCCTGATCCACTGCGCCAGCCACATGCTCAACAAGCGGCCGCCGCGCCTGCGCCAGATCGGCGTCACCGCACAGGATGACCCGGTGCTGCTGGTGCCCCAGGCGCGCAAGATGATCAAGGAACTCGACGAAGGTGACGGCGTGCTTGTGCTCACCGACATGTACGGCGGCTCGCCATCCAATATTGCCGCCAAACTGGTCATCCCCGGAAAAATCGAAAGCGTCGCCGGGGTCAATCTGCCGATGCTGATCCGTGCCCTGACCTACCGCGACAAGTCGCTGCAGATGATGATCACCAAGGCGATCAGCGGCGGCTGCGAAGGCGTGCTCCGTGTACCCCCGGTATTCACCACCGTTCCCAATGCAGCAACAGGAAGCTGAGATCATCAACAAGCTCGGGCTCCATGCCCGGGCCTCGGCGAAACTGACTCAGGCGGCAGGCAACTATGCCAGCAGCGTCTGGCTGACCCGCAACGGCCGCCGCGTCAATGCCAAGAGCATCATGGGCGTGATGATGCTGGCCGCCGCCAAGGGCTCGAAAATCTCCATCGAAACCGACGGCCCGGATGAATCCGAGGCAATGAAGGCATTACTCGCGCTGATCGCCGACCGTTTCGGCGAAGGAGAATGACCGTCAAGGATTGAGGGGCCAGCCCGCAAAGGGCAGAATACGTTTCATCATCACTAATCGCAGCATCTTCCGGCCTCGACATCCATGAGTTTCACCATCCACGGCATCGGCGTTTCCGGCGGCATTGCCATCGGCCGCGCCCATCTGGTTTCGCACACGAAACTCGAAGTCGCGCACTATGAAGTGCCGCCGGAACAGCTGGCCGATGAAGTGGTGCGTTTTGATCTTGCGGTAGCCACCGTACGCGGCGAACTCGACCATCTGCGCGGCGCCGTGCCGGCGGGTGCGCCCGCGGAATTCGCCGCCTTCATCGACCTGCATCTGATGATCCTCAACGACTCGACACTGTCGGGCATCCCCCGGGACATCATCGGGACCGAACATTGCAACGCAGAGTGGGCGCTGAAAATGCAGACCGACGAACTGCTGCAGCAGTTCGATGCCATCGAAGACAACTACCTGCGCGAACGCCGCGCCGACGTCATCCAGGTCGCCCAGCGCGTAATGAAAGCGCTGTCCGGTCAGCCCGGTTACGTGCCGCCGCCGGCGGGAGACTCCGAAGAAAATCTGGTGCTGGTGGCACACGACCTGTCGCCGGCGGATGTCGTGCTGTTCAAACAGCACCAGTTCGCCAGCTTTGTCACCGACCTCGGCGGCTCGACTTCGCACACCGCGATCGTTGCGCGCAGCCTGAACATTCCCTGCATCGTCGCGCTGCACCAGGCACGGCAGCTGGTGCGCGAAAACGAAATGCTCATCGTCGACGGCACGCAGGGCGTGCTGATCGTCGATCCGGACCCCCAGGTCCTCGCCGAATACCAGCTGCGCCAGCGCGAATTCGGGCTGGAACGGCAGAAACTCAAACGGCTGCGCGACACCCCGGCGCGCACCCTCGACGGCGCACAGATTGAATTGCACGCCAATATCGAACTGCCGGGCGACGTCGCGCTGGCAGTCGAAAGCGGCGCTACCGGCATCGGCCTGTTCCGCACCGAGTTCCTGTTTCTGAACCGGCCGGACCTGCCCGACGAGGATGAACAGTTCGAGTCGTACCGCAAGGTGCTGGAAGAAATGCGCGGAAAGCCGGTGACCATCCGCACCTACGATCTGGGTGCCGACAAACAGATCGACGACTCCGCTCGCGCCTCACCGAACCCCGCGCTGGGCCTGCGTGCGATCCGGCTGTGCCTGACCGAACCCAAACGTTTCATCACGCAGTTGCGCGCCATGTTGCGCGCCTCGCAATACGGCAAGCTGCAGATCCTGATTCCGATGCTGATGAATGCCGCCGAAGTCGACCAGTCGCTGCAACTGGTCGAGCAGGCGAAACGCAGTCTCGATGACGAAGGCATTGCCTATGACCGCGAAGTGCCGGTCGGAGGCATGGTCGAGATTCCCGCAGCAGCCCTCGCGCTCGGCCTGCTGACCAAACGCCTGGACTTCCTGTCGGTCGGCACCAACGACCTGATCCAGTACCTGCTTGCCATCGACCGCACTGACGATACTGTCGCCCATCTCTACGATCCGCTGCATCCGGCGGTGCTGACCGTGCTCTCGCATATTTTCGCCACCGCCGGCAAAGCGCAAATCCCGGTTGCCGTATGCGGCGAAATGGCCGGCGACGTCGATCTGACCCGGCTGCTGCTGGCGCTGGGACTGCGCCGCTTTTCGATGCATTCGGCGCATCTGCTGGACGTCAAACAGCGGGTGCTCAAAACCGATCTCGCCGATGCCCATCCGCTGGCGCGCAAAATGCTGCGCACCACGGATCCGATGAAGCTGCGCAGCCTGCTCGGCAAGCTCAACGCCTGATTTTTCAGGGAAATTTGACAAGGACGCAGGCCGCAGGTAACGTAGGTCTACAGTTTTCGCGCCGATT
>CBHTVL010000219.1:0-4790 GCA_966096475.1 uncultured Burkholderiales bacterium | reverse complement strand
TCACTGCGGTGATCTGACATTCGAAATCGATTTCCAGATCTGCAGACAGTGCGCGGCAGACTGTCGTCATGCCCGGTGTTGCCACATAGCGCTGCTCGGCATGCGACAGCGGGCGCGACTCACCATCCTCCAGACGAACAATACGACCGGCATAAGGTGCGACCAGACCCTGGGCCAGCCACTGGTCGACCGCAGCACGAAACAGCGGATCGCGCGCCGTGAAATACTGCGCGCCATGGTCATAGCTGCCGTGATCGGTACGCCGGGTCGACATGCGTCCGCCAACACCGCGGCTTTTCTCAAATACCCGCACCGCATGTCCCGCATTGCACAGGGACCGCGCACAGGCCAGCCCCGCAATGCCTGCACCCACCACCGCGATACGCGCCATCACTCGGCCTTTCCGCGATTCATTGCATCACCTGTACCCTTGGTATTTGCACCGGCCCCTTGCGCCAACCCCGGATCCATCCCCATCAGGCGCAACGCCCATGCCGACAGAAAACCAAGCACCAGCGGCCACCATTCATTCATCAACACCGCCAGTCCGGCGGCCACCAGATAGGTCATCGCCAGCAACAGGGCGCCGGAATGACGGTTGCGCCACCAGGTAAAGACCAGTGCCGCCGCGAGCAGCGCGAACACCGCGGCAATCACATAAATCACGATTTCCATTGCCAATAACCGGATCGGGACTGTTGAAAGGCTGCGAGGGTAGCACCAATTTTTCGATGCCGTCAGCGCTCTATAATGCCTGACCCACTTGAAACGGATCACCATGAAATCCGGAAACCCGAAACAGGCGCTGACCACCTGCTGCGCCGCGCACACCCTGCACGACGGACTGTCGGATTTGACCTATGTGCTGTTGCCGCTGCTGGCACAGACTTTCGGCCTGACGCTGGCCCAGATCGGCATGATCCGCGCCGCACACCGCACGGCAATGGCGGCCTTCCAGATCCCCGCAGGCCTCGTTGCGGAGCGTTTCGGTGAGCGCAATCTGCTGGCCATCGGCACCGGATTGGCCGGTGCCGCCTTCGTCGGCCTGGGTTATGCCAACGGGTTCTGGATGATTCTGGTCGCGCTGTTTTTTGCCGGCATGGGTTCCGCCGTTCAACACCCGCTGTGCTCGACCATTATTTCCAACGCCTATCCGGAAGCCGGCCGCCGCACGGCGCTGGGCACTTACAACCTGTTCGGCGATGTCGGCAAATTCGCCTTCGGCGGACTGCTGAGTCTGCTGCTGATGGCCGGCCTGCCCTGGCAGGGACCGGTCGTGGCCTACGGCATCATCGGACTCGTAATCGCCGGCCTTGCCTGCTTCTGGCTGACCGATTCACGCACAACATCCACAAAGGAAGACGCGGCTGCGACCGTCGTCAAAGGCTGGGGCATCCGCAATCGCCGCGGCTTCATCGCACTGTGCCTGATTGAAATCATCGACAGCAGCACCCGCGTCGGTTTCCTGACGCTGATCGCCTTCCTGCTGATCGACAAGGGCCTGTCCACCGGCTGGGCCACGCTGGCCGTCCCGCTGATTCTTGTCGGCGGCATGGCCGGCAAACTCGCCTGCGGCATGCTGGCCGAACGCGTCGGCATTATCCGCACCATCATCATCACTGAAGTGGTGACCGGCATCGGCATCTTCGCCGCGGTCGCGCTGCCCGGCGTGGCGGCAGCCTTGCTGCTGCCATTGATCGGCGTAGCCCTGCAGGGCACTTCTTCCGTGCTGTACGCCACCATCGGCGATCTCGTCGAACGCGAACGCCTGCCGCGGGCATTCGGCCTGTTCTACACACTCGGATCGCTGTGCGGCATCGCCGCGCCGCTGGGTTACGGTCTGGTCGGCGACCATCTGGGCGTCAGCAATGCCGTCATGCTGATGGGCATCGTCATTTTCGTGACACTGCCGCTATGCGCCATACTGCGTCCTGGCATCGGCGCCGAGCCGATAAAAATCTGAATATCAACGGAGGAGCATCACCATGGCCAAGCAACGCATCAGCTACGTTCCACTGGATAAAATGACACCGGAAATGCGCGCGGAGATGGAACGCTGCGCGATAGAAGGTACGCCGCGTCCGGAAAGCACGGCGGTGCGCGCCCATGTGCCCGCCTGTTTCTGGTTCTTTGCTGATTCCTGGAACAACGTATTCCGCAACGGCATCCTCGATCATGCGATCAAGGAAGTGTGCCGGCTCTATGTGTCGCGCTCGGTGGTTTGCGAATTCTGCGGCAACCAGCGTTCAATCAAAGGCCAGCAGGCCGGACTGCAGGAAGCCCAGGTCGATGACCTGATGAATTTCGAAAAATCGTCCAACTACAGTGAACGCCAGAAAGCCGCGCTCGCCTACGCCGAAGCCATTGTCTGGCGTACCGAAACCGATGACGCGTTCTGGGAACGCATGCACCGCCATTTCAGCGAGCCGGAACTGGTCGAACTCGGTTGCGCCATCGGCCTCACCTTCGGCCAGCAAAGCTGGCTGCGCCTGCTCAACATCGATCATCACCAGGTGATGGCCGGCACTAACGCATCCATGGCGCCGGGCTTTGAAACCGCGGAAGCCCTGGCCAAAACCAAAGCCGCTCCTGAATACTGGGCGCGACAGGCTGGCGCAAAATCCCGTTCCTGAGATCGATAACGTTATGCCGGATGCTTAATATAAGTATTTGTTTTTAAATCAATAAAATAACAGGCGCTCAATTTTCCGGCTTGAGCTGCCCTGTTGACCTGGACAATGAATAGCTATATATTGAGAATCATTCTCAATAATAAACATTCATTGCCAATGATCACTTCAGACAACAGCACGGTATCGCCCGGGCCCGGCCGGCCGGAAACTCCCATGATCCCGACAAAAACAAGCCGCGAACTGCTGGGCCCGCAAGGTGCCCTGCAGATCGATCATCAGGGCGCCATCTACACGCTGCGCGCAACGAGCAAAGGCGGCCTGATTCTCACCAAGTAGTGATCCCCGAAAGCAATCCCTCAAAGCCAGCCCAAGGGAAACCTCCCGGTCGCCAGCCCGCCAATCCCCCGACGACCGGAGAACCCTGATGCCCATAAAATCCGCAGCGATTTCCGCAACGGTTAACGGTGAAGCAAGGGCTGCATGCGACGCCGCGCATTGCACGGCAACCACGCCGGCCCTGATGACCCATTATGCGCAGCTGCCCTGCCCGCTTGTAGCTCACGCCATCACGCAGCAACTGAACCGGCTTGCCCGCCATGGCAATGAAGGTGCATCAAGGCATCCGCAATCCTTCGCCACAATGCTGTTGTCACAATGGCGGCGCATCGCCTGCGGCACCCCCGCGATGATCCGCCATCAGGCCGGCGCCATTCAATAACACACCGTTCATTCCGGCTCCATTGCAGGCGATAATCCGGCATTGCAAGCCACTCATAAAGGAACACGCATGCTGGATCTCAAAGGCAAGGTTGCATTCGTCACCGGCGCCGGCTCCATCGGCGCGGGCTGGGGTAACGGCAAGGCCACCGCCGTGCTGTTGGCCCGTCAGGGCGCCAAGGTCTTCGGTACCGACATCAATCCGGCTGCCGCGGAGGAAACCCGCTCCATCATCGCCAAGGAAGGCGGCGTCTGCTTCACCACCACCTGCGACATGACCGACTCCGATTCGGTCAAAAAATCCGTCGATGCCTGCATGGAGCGTTTCGGCCGCATCGATATCCTGATCAACAATGTCGGCGGCTCGGCGCCCGGCGATCCGGTCAGCATGAGCGAGGAAGTCTGGGACCGTCAGCTGGATCACAACCTGAAAACCGCCTTCCTCGGATGCAAACATGTGCTGCCGGTGATGGAAAAACAGAGCAGCGGCGCCATCGTCAATATCTCTTCAGTCGCGGGCTTCGCCCATCAGGTTGATGGCCGCGTACATGTCGCCTACAGCACCACGAAATCCGGCCTCGTTGGTTTCACCCGTTCCACAGCCATTGCCTATGTCAAAAAAGGCATCCGCTGCAATCTGGTGATTGTCGGCACCATGCATACGCCGCTGGTCGAGGAACGACTGGTCAAGCAACTCGGCCCCGAAGCCGGCGCCAATCTCATCGCCAAACGCCACGCCGCGGTGCCGATCGGCCGCATGGGCGATGCCTGGGATACTGCCAATGCCGTGCTGTTCCTGGCCTCTGACGAAGCGCGCTACATCACCGCCACCCACCTTGTGGTTGACGGCGGATTGACCGCTGCTCGACCGGGCTGATGGATTGCCTCCAATAAAAACGGGCGCCGCGGCGCCCGTTTTTATTGAACAGTCAGTATTTACAACAGCTCACTCAAGCCGCTTTCTGTTTGCCGCCGGCAACGACGCCCGGCACCCGCGAAGCGCGCACCAGCACCTGACCTTCGAACATGCGGCGCTGCGTGCGGTAAAACGCACCCTGCTCGGCATGCCAGAAGCCGCCGTTCTGCTTCACCGTTGCTGCCACCGTCAGAATGCCCGAGGGCATGCCGATGCGCACCGGCGCTTCAGCCTGAAGTCCCTTGCGCAACACCTCGTTGACCACCGAACCTTCCAGACGCGAGGCCACGGCCATGCACAGCGACACCGTCAGCGGCAGCGCGCGGTGCGTCTGCCCGTTGGAAATGACCCGGCCGGTAAGATCAACGTCGTTCGCCGAAATGGTCTCACCGGACAGCAGCTTGGCATCCTGCACCGGCGACACGAAGCCGATGAACGGAATCGATGTCTTTTTCGCAGCTTCTTCAGCATTCGCCGCGATGCCCATTGCCACCGAACCGGCAATACGGATCGCCGACAGCTTC
>CBHTVL010000218.1:0-4795 GCA_966096475.1 uncultured Burkholderiales bacterium | reverse complement strand
CATGGGGTTAGTGATGACTTCCTTGCCGCCGGTGCTAACCACGGTGCTGCTGCTCAGCGCGTCCAATGTGTTCATGACCATCGCCTGGTACGGTCACCTGAAACATCTCAATACCGCGCCATGGTGGATCGCTGCCCTCGTGTCATGGGGCATCGCGCTGTTCGAATATCTGTTGCAGGTGCCGGCCAACCGCATCGGTTACACCACAATGACATTGCCTCAGCTGAAAATCCTGCAGGAGGTGATCACGCTGGCCGTGTTTGTACCTTTTGCGGTGTTGGTGATGGGGCAGCCGGTGAAAATGAATTTTGTCTACGCCGGGCTTTGCCTGGTCGGCGCGGTCTATTTCGTGTTCAAAAGCTGAGCGGGGCTTCACGTTACGATTCGCGTATCATTCGGCGCGTCAGTTACAGGGTTCTCATGCACATTCATATTCTCGGTATCTGCGGCACTTTCATGGGCGGGCTTGCCGTGCTCGCTCGCGCGGCCGGCCACAAGGTCACCGGCTGCGACGCCAATGTCTATCCGCCGATGAGCACGCAGCTCGAAGCGCAGGGCATTGCGCTGATCGAAGGCTACGGCGTTGAACAGGTCAAACTCGAACCCGATGTTTTTGTCATCGGCAACGTGGTCACGCGCGGCAATCCGCTGATGGAGGAAATCCTCAACCGCGGACTGCCCTATGTGTCGGGTCCGCAATGGCTGCGCGATCATGTGCTGCACGGACGCTGGGTGCGCGGCGTCGCCGGCACCCACGGCAAAACCACGACCAGCGCGATGCTGGCGTGGATTCTGGAACATGCCGGCATGAATCCCGGTTTTCTGATCGGCGGCGTGCCGCAGAATTTCGGCGTGTCGGCGCGGCTCACGGAAACACCGTTTTTCGTGATTGAAGCCGACGAATACGACACCGCGTTTTTCGACAAGCGCTCGAAATTCGTGCATTACGCGCCGCGCACCGCGGTGCTGAACAATCTGGAATACGACCACGCGGATATTTTTCCCGACCTCGCCGCGATCGAAACCCAGTTTCATCATCTGGTGCGCACAGTGCCCGGTAACGGTCTGATCGTCGCCAACGGCGCTGAGGCCGCGCTGGATCGCGTCATCGCGCGCGGCGCATGGACGCCGGTCGAGCGTTTCGGCGGCAGCGGTGCGTGGCAGGCGGGCGAGGCGGATGCCGACGGTGCATTTGAAGTGCAGCATGCCGGCGTCGTACAGGGCCGCGTGCAATGGAAGCTGCTCGGCGCCCACAACCGGCAGAATGCGCTGGCGGCAATCGCGGCCGCGCGCCATGCCGGCGTGCCGGTGGCACTGGCCATCGAAGCGCTGGGACGTTTTGAAAACGTCAAACGCCGCATGGAAGTGCGCGGCACGCAGCGTGGCGTCACCGTGTATGACGATTTTGCGCATCATCCGACAGCGATTGCGACCACGGTGGCCGGATTGCGTCGCCGCATCGGCACTGCACGCATTCTTGCGGTGATCGAACCGCGTTCAAACACGATGAAACTCGGTGTGATGAAGCAGGCGCTGCCCGGCAGCCTGCGGGAAGCGGATCACGTGTACTGCTACAACGGCGGGCTCAACTGGAACGCCGCCGAAGCGCTGGCGCCGCTGGGCAACAAGGCGGAAGTGCATGCCGATCTGGATGCGCTGATCAAGGCCATCGCCGCCAATGCGCAATCCGGCGACCAGGTGCTGGTGATGAGCAACGGCGGCTTCGGCGGCATTCATGAAAAACTGCTGACGCAATTGGGGGCACACTGATGGCGGCGATTCCCGATGATGCGCTGGGCGCGTTCTGTCGCCACACCCATGCCGCCGTCAAAGGTTCGGGCACCGGTCCGCTGTCGGGCCTGACTTTCGGCGTCAAGGACATCTACGACATCGTCGGCTACAAAACCGGCTTCGGCAGTCCGGACTGGCTGGCAACGCATGATGCCGCTGCAAAGACTGCACCGGTTGTTGCGCAACTGCTGGCGGCCGGTGCCGATATGGTCGGCAAAACCCAGACCGATGAACTGAGCTACAGCCTCAACGGCGAGAACGCGCATTACGGCACGCCGGTCAACGTCAACGCGCCGGGGCGCATCCCCGGCGGCTCATCCAGCGGCTCGGCTGCGGCGACGGCCGGCAAATTGGTCGACTTCGCACTGGGCAGTGATACCGGCGGTTCGGTTCGTGCGCCGGCGAGCTTTTGCGGCATCTACGGCATCCGGTCGACGCATGGACGCGTGTCGCTGGAAGGCGCCTGCGCACTCGCCAAAAGTTTTGATACCGCCGGCTGGTTCGCGCGTGATGCGGTGTTGCTTGAACGTATCGGTCGGGTCCTGCTCGGTGAAACGGGTGCCGTGAAGCAAGGCGCGGCTTTATTCGCCGAAGATGGCTTCGCGCTGCTCGGCAGTGCGGCAGTCACTGCCTTGCAGCCCGCGCTCGAGAAAATAAAAACCGCAATCGGCCCGCTGCAGAAAGTCACGGTCAGCGCCGAAGGACTGCCGCAATGGTTTCAGGCTTTCCGCGTGCTGCAGGGTGCGGAAATTCATCAACAGCTCGGGAGCTGGGTGGCGCAGGTGCAACCGAAACTCGGACCGGGGGTGCGGGAACGCATGCAGTGGACGACGACGATTACCGCTTCCGATGTTGCCGGTGCGCAGGCGCTGCGCGATGTCGCACGCCGGCGCATGGACGAAATGCTCCAACACAACGCGGTGATGGTGCTGCCGACAGTACCGGATATCGCGACGCTGCTGAATACGCCCGCGGCTGCGCTGGATGATTTCCGCGCGCGGGCGATGAGCCTGCTGTGTATTGCCGGTCACGCCGGCCTGCCGCAGGTGACGATGCCGCTGGCGACGCTGAACGGCTGTCCGATCGGCATTTCGCTGATTGCGGCACGCGGCAATGATGCGCTGCTGCTGGAACTGGCGCGCCGGATCGCTGGTTAAAATCACCGGTTGATTGTCGTTTGCTGATTTACATCCACGGTTTCAACAGCTCGGCCCTGTCATTCAAGGCAGGATTGCTGCGTGACCATATGGCGCGTCTTGGTTTGGCTCAGCATTACGCCTGTCCCGAACTGTCGCACCGCCCCGTGCAGGCGATGGCGCAACTCGAAGCACTGATGGCGCGGCAGGATCCGCGGGGCGTGACGCTGGTCGGTTCATCACTGGGCGGTTTTTATGCGACATCACTGGTTGAGCGTTTCGGTGCGCGCGCGGTGCTGGTTAATCCCGCAGTGCGGCCGTACGAATTGCTGGCAGCGTATCTGGGGCCGCAGAAAAATCTCTACACCGGCGCCAGCTACGAGCTGACGCCGCAGCACATTGATGAACTGCGGGCGCTGGAAGTTGATGCGGTCACGCCGTCGCGTTATCTGCTGATTACTGCGACCGGTGATGAGGTGCTCGATTACCGCGCCGGTGTCGAACGGTATGCCGGTTGCGAGCAGATCATCGTGCCCGGCAGCGATCACGGGCTGGGGGATTTTGCCGGCTATCTCGACCGCGTCGTCTCCTTCTGGCAGGCCGGACGCGTATAATTCTCGGCCCGATCCGCGCTGCGCGGCTGTCCCACGCCCCCCCTGGTTTTTCCCCTACCCGATGAACGTATTTTACGAAGAAGACGGCGAACTCAAGGTCGGCGCGGTACTGGCGGACAACGACACCTCGCTGCAGGTCGAGGCGCCGCACGGCAAACGTTCCAAGGTCAAGGCTTCGGCGGTGCTGCTGCGCTTTGAATCACCCGCGCATACCGCGTTCATGAGCGGCGTGCAGCAGCAGGCTGACGCCATCGACATTGATTTCCTGTGGCAGTGCTGCGGTGCCGATGATTTCGGCTATGACACGCTGGCGCGCGAGTACTACGGCAAGGCCCCGGATGCAGTTCAGTCCGCCGCGGTGCTGACGCGGCTGCATGCCGCCCCGATGTATTTCTACAAAAAAGGCCGCGGCCGTTACAAGGCGGCGCCGGAAGAGGCGCTGAAGGCCGCGCTGGCCAGCGTTGAGCGCAAACGGCTGCAGGCGCTGGCGAAAGCAGCGTACGTCGATGAGCTGGCGGCGGGGCGCATGCCCGAGAGTTTTCAGCCGCTGCTCGATACGCTGTTGTACAAGCCGGACAAAAACAGCATCGAATGGAAGGCGCTGGACGAGGCGAGCGCGGCGGCGAAACTGTCACCCGCGCGCTTGCTCGAACGCTGCGGTGCGCTGCCCGATCTGCACCAGTTCCATCTGCGGCGTTTTCTGTTTGAACATTTACCCAAGGGGCCGGGATTCCCCGAGCTGCCGGCGCCGATGGTGCCTGCGGATCTGCCGCTGGCCGAAGTCGAGGCCTACAGCATCGACGATGCGGAAACCACCGAGATCGATGACGCGTTTTCGCTGCAGGAACTGCCCGGCGGCAATCGGCGGCTGGGTATTCATATTGCTGCGCCGGCGCTGGGCATCCTGCCGGATTCGCCGCTGGATGCGGTGGCGCGGGAGCGGTTGTCGACGGTGTATTTCCCCGGCGGCAAAATCACCATGCTGCCCGATCATGCCGTGGCGGCTTACACGCTGGCTGCGGGTCGCGTGTGTCCGGCGCTGTCGATTTATTTTGATGTTGCGCCGGATTTTTCGCTGCTGTCGCACGAGACCCGGGTCGAACGCATCCGCATCGCCGACAACCTGCGTCATGACACGCTGGAGCCGGTATTTAATGCCGAAGCGCTGTCGCGCGGCGCGATTGATCATCCGCAGGGCGCTGCGCTGGCCTGGCTGTGGCAGTTCTCCGGCCATCTGCTGATTGCGCGCACGGG
>CBHTVL010000217.1:0-4817 GCA_966096475.1 uncultured Burkholderiales bacterium | reverse complement strand
TCTTCCGGCGTGTTGGCGGAAACAATTGCGCCGCGTTTGATCATCTGGTCGCGCATATTCGGCGTTTTCAGTTCATTCACCAGCAGCGTGTTGACGCGGCGGATGATCTCCGGCGGCGTGCCGGCCGGCGCACCGACGCCCTGCCAGGAGCCGCCGTCAAAATCCTTGACCCCGCCTTCTTCAACGGTCTGCAGATCGGGCATCGGCGGGAAACGTTCCTTCGACGACACCGCAATCGCGCGCAGGCGTTTGACCTCAACCTGCGGCAGCACGGTGATTGCCGTGTTGAAAGCCAGCTGAACCTGTCCCGAAATCTGGTCGACCACGGCCGGGGCCTGGCCTTTATACGGCACATGGACCATTTTTACGCCGGTCATGAACTTGAACATCTCCATCAGCATGTGCGGGCTGCTGCCGTTGCCGGTGGAGGCGTAGCTCAGGCCATCGGGCTTGGCCTTGGCGATGGCCAGCAGCTCCTTGACGTTTTTCGCGGGCAGCGCCGGGTGCACCGTGAGCAGACTGGGCAGGCTGGCCATCAGCGTGATCGCGGCGAGATCTTTCACCGGGTCATAAGTCATTTTTTTGTAGATCGCCGGCGACACACCCTGTGCCGCGGTGATCATGCACAGCGTGTAACCGTCGGCCGGTGCGCGCGCGCAGAGTTCCGCGCCGATATTGCCGCCGGCGCCGCCGCGGTTGTCAGGAACGAACTGCTGTCCCGTCGCCTTGGACAGGATGTCGGTCGCCATCCGGCCCATGATGTCGGTGGGGCCGCCCGGCGGGAAGGGAATGATGAAGCGCACGGTCTTTGCCGGATACTGCGCCTGTGCGGCGGCGCCGACCGGAAACGCCGCGACGATGGCGGCAACAAAAAGGCCCTGCAGTGTTTTGCTCATGACATCCCCCTCCGGATGATGGTTTGTGACTGTGCTGCCGAATTATGCCGCAGCCGCAGAGTTCGCGGTCAACGGCACGATCTGCGGACGGTGTTTGCCGTTCAATAGGTAACGCGTCAGAATTTTATAGGTGTCGAGGTCGAACAGCGGCCGCGGTGAACCTTCCTGCAGATCGCGCAGTTCTTCTTCGCTGCTGACCGTGCCGAGATGGCACCACTGGTCGAGCACATGCATGTCGCAACGCTCGCCGCGGGGCGAGGTTTCGCGGATGCCGATGCGGCCGGGAAAGGGCCATGCACGCACGCGCAGTCCCGCCAGTGCCGCAGCCAGCCGCGCCGCATGTTCACGCGGTGTTTCTACGCCGGCGCAGGCGCCGCGACAGCGTTTGATCTGGTAGGCGAAGCACGGACCTTTGCGTTTTTCCAGTCCGAGCAGGGCATGGCAGAGTTCATGTTCGAGCGCGATCTCACGCAGTGCTTCAATCGCCGTGCGCCGTGAGCGGAACAGACCGTAGAGATCGCGGAATTCACCGCCCGTCAGGTCGCGCGCCGACACCAGCTCGGGTGCTTCGTCGTGACGGTCGGCCGGCCAGTGCCAAGCGCAGAGTTCGCTGGCACGACGCAACTGGCGGTTGTGCACGGGTGAGAGTTTTTTGACCAGCCGCGCTTCCTCGATCAGTGCGCCGAGTTCACCGGCGGTTTCGATCCAGTCGATGCGTTTGACTTCGGCGGCAATACGCATGTCCTTGGCGACGCGATGATCGCCGGAGAAATGCGACATCACCCGCGTGCGCAGGTTGATGCTTTTGCCGACATACAACGGCACGTCTTTTTCACCGTAAAACAGGTAGACGCCGGGACCCTCGGGAATGTGATCGAAGGCGTTGTCGGCGAGGCCGGCCGGCACCGTCGTTGTTTTTAATAATTTTTCGGTGGCCGCGAGCACGGCTTCTTCGCCGGGTTCCTGCCGCCATTGCTGCGCCAGTTCCCACAGCACGCGTGCATCGCCCAGTGCACGGTGACGCGCATCACATTGGATGCCATGCCGCATCATCAGGCTGTCGAGGTTATGGCGCGGATGCTGCGGGAACAGCTTGCGCGAGAGTTTTACCGTGCACAGCACCGGCGCGGTGAAGGTTTTGCCGAGGCGGCGGAATTCGTTTTTCAGAAAGCCGTAATCGAAGCGCGCGTTGTGTGCGATCAGCACCCGGCCGTCGATGGCCTCATACAGTTCACGGGCGATTTCCTCGAAACGCGGCGCCAGCGCCACCATGTCGTTGGATATGCCGGTTAGCGCCTGGATGCCCGGCGGGATGCTCATCCCGGGATTGACCAGCGAAGACCACTCGCGGACAAAGCGGCCGTTGTCGACTTCGATCAGGCCGACTTCAGTGATGCGGTCGCGGGTCGCCGTCGCGCCGGTGGTTTCGAGGTCAAGAAAAACTACGGTGCGGTCGTACATCGGGCTGCGGCGTGCGGCGTCTTGCGGTCAGCGCGGCAGCTTGTAGCCGAGCGTGCGTGAAATGCGCTCGGCGGCCTGACGCACGGATTCGGCCCAGGCCTTGCGGAAACGTTCGGTCGGCGCGGAGACCGACAGGCCGGCAATGAGTTTGCTTTCGTCGTTGTAAATGCCGGCGCCGACACAGCACACGCCGCGCTCGGCCTCTTCATTGTCGAAGGCGTACTGGCGTTTGCGGATGTCTTCGAGCTCGACGGCGAGCTTCTTGGCGTCAGTCAGCGTGTGATCGGTGAAGCGGGGCAGGCCGCTGCGGCTGACGTATTCGGCGACGCGCTGGGATGTTTCGGCGGCAAGAAAAATCTTGCCGACCGCGGTGATGTGCAGCGGGGCGCGTGTGCCGATGATCTGCACCACACGCATCATGCAGCTGTTTTCCGCGGTGCGTTCGATATAGACCACTTCGTCGTCACGGCGCACCGACAGATTGACCGTTTCGCCGAGTGCGCGGTGCAGTTCGTGCATATGCGGCAGCGCTTCCTGGCGCACGCTGATGCGCGATTTCACCAGACTGCCCAGTTCAACGAGACGGATGCCCAGCCGGTACATGCCCGGCTCGATGCGGTCGACCAGACGGCTGTCGACCATCACGCCGAGGATGCGGTGTGCAGTCGAGGGATGGAGCTTGGTTGCCGAAGCCAGCTGCTTCAGCGTGGCCGGTGTGGAATGTCCGGACAGCACATCAAGCAGATGCATCATGCGCTCGATGACCTGGATCGACGGTTTGGCGGATTTTTCGGCCACGGTAATAGGGGCGGCCTGCTTGGGGCTGCCGGCGAATGTTGAGGAAACGCCATTTTATATTATGAAATTGGTCGGGCCAACCCGGATTGCAACGGTTATGGACAGCCGTTTTCGCTACACTTTGCCCATGTCCAGAACGTCGCAACCGCCCGCCGAGCCCGAAGCCCCGCCGCCCCCGAAGAACTATATGACGCCGGCCGGTTATGCCCGGATCAAACAGGAACTGACCCGGTTGCTCGACGTCGAGCGTCCGGAACTGGTGAAGGTTGTGGCTTGGGCGGCGTCCAACGGTGACCGCTCCGAAAACGGCGACTATCTGTACGGCAAAAAACGCCTGCGAGAAATCGACCGCCGCATTCACTACCTCGGCAAACGTCTCGATCAGTCGGTGGTGGTTGACCCGGCCGCGCGCGGCGACACCGACCAGATCTTTTTTGGCGCAACGGTCGATTACGAAGACCCTGACGGTGCGGCGCACACGGTAACCATCGTCGGCATCGACGAAGCCGATCCCGCGCGCGGCCATGTCAGCTGGGTGTCGCCGATCGCCAAGGCACTGCTCAAACACCGCGCCGGCGACAGCGTCAAACTGCCGACGCCCAAGGGCATCGTCAACATTGAAGTTGTCGATGTGCGTTACGAAGCGCTGACGCCGGCATGATGTTCCGATGATGCGCCCATGACAGTGTCATTGTTCAGCGCCGCGCTGGCCGCCTGGCGCGCCACCAACGGCATTCCGCAGCCGGCGTCGCCGCCGCTCGATGCCGTGGTCAAGCTGTCGATCCGCGCCGTCGAAGGCGCGCGTACCGCTGATTCACTGGGTACGGAGCGCGAAGGCACCGGCATTGTCATCGATGATCAGGGCCTGATCCTGACCATCGGTTATCTGGTGCTTGAAGCCGCTTCGGTGCTGGTCATCGATGGTGACAACAAGATTTATCCGGCTAGTGTCGTCGGCTTTGACCATGCCACCGGTTTCGGATTGCTGCGCGCCAAACCGGCGCCCCCCTGTGCGCCGGTCGAACTTGGCGATTCCTCGGCACTGTCCGAACTGCAGGGTCTGGTGGTCGCCGGTCATGAAGGCGCGGGCGGGGTTACCGGCGCGGCGCTGGTGTCGCGGCGGCGTTTCACCGGCTGGTGGGAATACATGATTGATGACGCGCTGTTCACCGCGCCGCCGCGTTATGAACACAGCGGCGCCGCGTTGTTCGACGGCGAAGGCCGGCTGGTCGGCATCGCCTCGCTGTGGGTCAGCGACGCGCTGAACACCGGCATGGCTTTCCCCGGCAATATGTTTGTGCCGATCAATCTGCTGAAGGATGTGCTGCCCGATCTGGTGAAATCGGGGCGCCGCGGCGGCGACAAACGGCCGTGGCTGGGGCTCAATACCGAACAGGTCGAAGGCAATGTCGTGGTGTCGCGCGTGCTGCCGGATTCCCCGGCCGAACACGCCGGTATCCAGCGCGGCGACATCATCCTCGGCGTTGGCGGCGATTCAATCGGCGGGCAGAGCGAATTTTATGAAAGCCTGTGGTCCAGCGGCGCTGCCGGAAACGACGTCACGCTGCACATCGTGCGCGACAAGACGGTGCGACATCTGATCGTGCAGACCGGCGACCGCCTCGATTACCTGCGGCCGTGGCGGCTGGCGTGAAAACGCGC
>CBHTVL010000216.1:0-4826 GCA_966096475.1 uncultured Burkholderiales bacterium | reverse complement strand
CTGCCTCCGAGCTGCAGGGCGACGGGATGTTCCGTTTCGTCGAAGTCGAGGTGCAGCAGGCGCCCTGCGATGCGGCCGATCATAGGTGTTCCCCGGATGCCAAGGCAGCCCCCGCAAACCGGGCGCTTGCCGAAAAGCCGATTGTACCAACACCAACCGCAGGCCCGGACGCCGTCACCGGTCTCATCCCAGCCGGCCGCGGCGGCGGCGCTTGCCGATACCGATGCCGCCGTAACCCAGCCCGCCGTGGGCGTGGCAGATCGCGCAAGCCAGTGCATCGGCCGCATCAGGACTCGGGTCGCCGGGAAGCCGCAGCAACTTGCGCACCATCATCTGCACCTGGGTTTTGTGCGCCTTGCCGGCGCCGACGACCGCCTGCTTGACCTGCAGCGCCGTGTATTCGGCGACAGGCAGTGCGTGCAAAACCGCCGCGCAGATGGCCGCGCCGCGGGCCTGCCCGAGCAGCAGCGTGGATTTGGGATTGACGTTGACGAAGACCTGCTCGATCGCTGCGCAATCGGGCTGATAGGTGGTGATGACTTCCTGCAGTCCGTCGAGCAGGACTTTCAGACGGACAGGAAGCTCTCCGCTGCCGCTGCGCACGCAGCCGCTGGCAATATAGTTGAGTTGCTGTCCGGTCTGTTCGATGACACCGAAACCGGTGACCCGCAGGCCGGGATCGATGCCGAGGATACGAAGCGTGGAGGCCGCGCTCAAGCGGGCTCGTCGATCACTGCGGTGGTGTACACCTCCTGCACGTCGTCGACGGCTTCCAGCGCGTCCAGGAGTTTCTGCATGCGCAGGGCGTCATCGCCGGTCAGCGCGTTTTCGGTGGTCGGCTTCATCGTGACTTCGGCCAGCTCCGGCTTGAATCCGGATTTCTCCAGCGCGGCACGCACGGCGGAAAATTCCGCAGGACCGGTGATCACTTCGATACTGCCGTCTTCGTGGGTCAGCACGTCTTCGGCGCCGGCCTCGATGGCGGCATCCATCAACTTGGCTTCGTCGGTGCCGGGTGCAAACAGCAACTGCCCGCAGTGATTGAACAGGAAGGCGACCGAACCGTCGGTGCCGAGATTGCCGCCGTATTTGGTAAAGGCATGACGCACATCCGCCACGGTGCGGGTGCGGTTGTCGGTCATGCAGTCGACCATCACCGCGGCGCCGCCGATGCCGTAACCTTCGTAGCGGATTTCTTCGTAATTGACACCTTCCAGGTCGCCGGTGCCGCGTTTGATCGCGCGCTCGACGTTGTCCTTGGGCATATTGTTGTCATAGGCCTTGTCCATCGCCAGCCGCAGACGCGGGTTGCTGTCGGCGTCACCGCCGCCGAGGCGCGCAGCCACCGTGATCTCCTTGATCAACCGCGTAAAAATCTTGCCCCGCTTGGCGTCCTGCCGCCCTTTGCGGTGCTGGATGTTCGCCCACTTGGAATGTCCGGCCATGATTGCGTAATTTACCCGTTAGAATGAACGAAATTTTAACATAGCCCCTTCCCAACAATCCCCGACAACGTTCCTTCAGGAATCCGCCATGGCCGAACCGATGCTGATCGCCAAATCCGACCACGACCTGTGCCTGCTTCCGGGTTTTGCCAACCGCCACGGCCTGATCGCCGGCGCCACCGGCACCGGTAAAACGGTGACGCTGCAGCGCCTGGCCGAAGAACTGTCGAAAATCGGCGTGCCGGTTTTCATGGCCGACGTCAAAGGGGACCTCGCCGGACTGTCGCAAAAAGGCGAGCCCAAGCCCAAGATTGAAGAGCGCATCAAGCAACTCGGCATCGACGGTTTCACCTACGCCGCCTGCCCGGTAGTGTTCTGGGACGCCTTCGGCAAGCAGGGACATCCGGTACGCGCGACGATTTCCGAGATGGGCCCGCTGCTGCTCGCCCGCCTGCTCAACCTCAACGACACCCAGCAGGGTGTGCTGACGCTGGTGTTCAAGATTGCCGATGACAACGGCCTGCTGCTGCTGGATCTGAAGGATCTGCGCGCGATGCTGCAGTACGTCGGCGAAAACGCCAAGAACTTCACCACCCAGTACGGCAACATCTCGGCGGCATCCATCGGCGCCATTCAGCGCGGCCTGCTCGAAATCGAACAACAGGGCGGCGACAGTTTTTTCGCCGAGCCCGCGCTGAACATCCAGGATCTGATCCAGACCGATGCCAAGGGCCGCGGCGTGATCAACATCCTCGCCGCCGACAAGCTGATGAATTCGCCGAAGCTGTATGCGACCTTCCTGCTGTGGCTGCTGTCGGAATTGTTTGAGCAGTTGCCGGAAGTCGGCGATCCGGAAAAACCCAAGATGGTGTTTTTCTTCGACGAAGCCCATCTGCTGTTCAACGACGCGCCGCAGGCCCTGCTGGAAAAAATCGAACAGGTGGTGCGCCTGATCCGGTCCAAGGGTGTCGGTGTGTACTTCGTGACACAGAATCCGCTGGATATTCCGGAAACCGTGCTCGGCCAGCTCGGCAACCGCGTGCAGCATGCCCTGCGCGCATTCACGCCGCGCGACCAGAAGGCCGTCAAAAGCGCCGCAACCACGCTGCGCGCCAATCCGAAGCTGGATGTCGAGGCCGCGATTACCGAACTCGGCGTCGGCGAAGCGTTGGTATCCCTGCTTGATGAAAAAGGCCGGCCGTGTATTGTGGAACGTGCCTTCGTGTTGCCCCCGGGCAGCCGACTCGGTCCGGTGACGCCGGAAGAACGCGCCGCGACGATGAAGGGCTCCCTGGTCGCCGGGGTCTACGACACCCTGCAGGACCGTGAATCAGCCTACGAAAAACTCACGCAACGCGTGAAAGAACAGACGGCGGCACAACCCGCAGCGACCCAGGGCGGTGCGCCGGCTGGCGGCGGCATGCTCGGCGCGCTGGGTGATCTGCTCGGCGGCAGTACCGGCCCGCGCGGCGGACACCGCGAAGGCGTTGTCGAAATGGCTGCGAAAAGCGCAGCACGCGCCATCGGCTCGCAGGTCGGCCGTGAGATCATCCGTGGCGTACTGGGCTCGATCCTCGGCGGCGGGCGCCGCCGCTAGTGCCTGCGTCAGCGGCCCGCCGTAACGTCTGGCTCGGCGTCGCCTGCGCCCTCGTCGGCTCGATCGCCTTTTCCGGCAAACCGGTGCTGGTCAAGGCGGCTTACCAGTACGGCGTCGACACCACGACGCTGCTCGCGCTGCGTATGCTGTTCGCCGCCCCCCTGTTCGCGATGATGGCGTGGTGGGCGGGCCGCATGACACAGCAGGTCACGCCGCGCGAAATGGGCGGACTCGCCGCACTGGGTTTCATCGGTTACTACCTCGGCAGTTTTCTCGATCTGGCCGGTCTGCAATACATCTCCGCCGGATTCGGCCGGCTGATCCTCTATCTGTACCCGACGCTGGTGCTACTGCTGTCGGCGGCTTTTCTGCGGCAGCCGCTGCGCGGACGGCAACTGGCATCGCTGGCGCTGTCTTATGCCGGAATCGCGCTGGTATTCAGCGCCGAAGCGCAACTGGGCATTGACCTGAAACTCACGGCCCTGGGCACCATACTGGTTTTCGGCAGCGCCGTCAGCTACGCGATCTACCTCGTCGCCGGCAGCCGGCTGGTGCACAAGTTCGGCTCGATGCGTTTCTCCGCTTATGCCTCGCTGATCGCAACCGGTTTTGTCATCGGTCATTTCACGGCGACACATCCGCTGCAGGCCCTGGTGGTCGATGAGCGCGTCTATCTGCTGGTCACCATTCTGGCGATCTTCTCCACCGTGCTGCCGCTGTGGCTGATGGCGGAAGGTCTGAAGCGCATCGGCGCCAACCAGGTCGCCCTCACCGGATGCATTGGCCCCGTCGCGACCATGGCCTTCGCATGGCTCTTTCTCGACGAAAAAATGAGCAGCGTACAAATGGCCGGCGCCGCGCTGGTGCTGGCCGGGGTGTTGCTGATCAGCCTGCGCCCGAGACCGGCACAGAACTGAGCGCTTTGCAGATTATTACTGCGAGGCGACGCGGGAGTTGTCGCAACGCTCGATAAAACTCGCGCCGGGCGGAAGCCGCTCTGCGCAGACCAGCATCGGTTCAATATGGGTGTGGCGGTATTTCACCGCAAATTCGCGCGCCGTATTGCCGCCGCGCAAACGCACCAGCGGATCAGCGCCTGCACGCAGCAGCGCGCGCACGGCCTCCCGGTGCCCCTGAATGGTCGCCATCATCAGCGGCGTATTGACGTAGACCAGCCGGTTGACGGCATCGGCGTCCAGCTTCGCACCGCGTTCAATCAGGAAGCGCATCGCACGCTGGCGGTCGTTGTAGGCGGCGTAGGCCAGCGCGGTGTAGTTATAAGGGTTCTCCAGCTGGGCGCCGGCAACCAGCAGGACACGTACGGCTTCGTCGTGGCGATCAACCCTCGATTATCCATCCTCGCGAAAATAAGCCGCCAGCATCAACGGCGTTTCATTGACCGGCGTGCGGGCGTTGACGTCGGCCCCGGAAGCAATCAGGTAACGCAAGGTACGGATTGATGCGGCGCGGGCGGCCAGCGCGATCATCGGCGCACCCGTGGAATAACCCGGCGCCTCGATGCTCTGGTTGACATTGAACCCGCGGGCAACCGCAGCCTGGATATAGGAAACGTCGTCCTGGGCAACGGCATTGAGCATGCCTTCGACATCCAGACCGGAGCGATGATTGCCGCCGACACTGCTGCAGCCGGCAATCAGCAGAAGGGCGGCCACGCCACAAACCATACGCATCAGGGATCGCTCAAACATAGTCCGCCTCCTTGTGGGCTGCCATGCAATGAGTGAAAGTATAGCCCTGTAACTCCCTGATTACAAAACGGGAAC
>CBHTVL010000215.1:0-4827 GCA_966096475.1 uncultured Burkholderiales bacterium | reverse complement strand
GGGCGGCGTTTTTCATGGGGCTTTCCGTTCAGGCGGCGCTGCGCTGCGGCCACATTGCTGCCAGGCCGTCGGCATCACTTGCCGAAATCGTTGTACGCATCATGTTGCGCGGCTGGTCGTCGGGCCAGGGGCGCCCGCGATGCATGGTCGCACGGTTGTCCCACATCACCACGTCGCCGGCGCGCCAGCGGTGCTGGAAAATGCGTTCCGGCCGTGTGGCCAGAGCCGCCAGTTCATCAATCAGTTTCAGCGCATCGTCGTCTGCCATGCCTTCAATGCTGCAGGTATGGGAAGCGATATAGAGCGCATCACGGCCGTTGACCGGATTGCGCCAGCGCAGCCGCCAGGACACCGGAGGCATCGTCGAACGTTCGCGCTCCGAGGCGAGGTGAGAAGCGATTTTGCCGCGCGAATGGGCGTAGTCATGCCAGGCGAAAGCGTTGTCGAGCCGGGCGCGCAGGCTGTCATCCAGGCTGTTCCATGCCTGTCGCATGGACACGAATTCGGTTTCTCCGCCGGTGCTTGCCACCACACGTGCAGACAGCACGGAGGCGAGCGCCGGTGGAATCTTGAAGCAACTGTCGGTATGCCACAGCTGATTGGCGCGGGCACGCAGCGCTTCCTTGTGGTCCGGCGGCACCAGCGTGCCGTCGGGTTCAATATTGGTCAAAACACTGAATGGCGTACCTTCGCCGCGCGAAGCCGCTTTGGCGGTTTCCAGAGGTCCGAAGCGGCGCGAGAAAGCGACCTGCAGCTCATCGGTGATCGGCTGGTTGCGGAACACGAGTACGGAGTGTTCTTCGAAGGCCGCACGTACGGCGGCATAAACAGCGTCATCGGCAGCAACTTCTGCCATGCCGGCGCCGCGAATCTCTGCGGCAAACCCCGGTCCCAGCGGTATCACGTCCATTGATCGGCTCCTCCACTGACGCTGGCTGCGTCTTATGTTTTGAATTCTACGCTTTGCAATGCGCGGAAACCTTCCGGAGTCACGCTATGGAACGGCAAGCGGTAACGCGCCTTGGCGAGCTTGAGCAGCGCACGATCCTTGGTGAGCAGGTAACGGGCTTCCGCGCCTGCCGCGAGCATCAGGAATTTCTGGTCATCGGGATCGCGGCATTGCGGAAGCCCGGATACGGGTGTTGCGGAAACCAGTCGGGCGATGCTGCGAAAGCGCCGGATGCAGGCGGCCTGTGCAGCAGCGTCCAACGTCCATTTCTGCAGCGGGTAATCGAGCACGCGCACCAGTTCGGCATCGCAGTCGGCGTCGATAATGATTTCGGCTTTGCCGTCGTTCACCAGCGACTGTACCGGCGCCAGCCCGGCATCATTAAATACCAGCCAATCGAGCCAGACGTTGGTATCCAGCACCAGCCGCAGTGGCATGGAATCAGACGGGCTTTGCCGCAGGATGGGGGTGCTGCTTCAGTGATTTCCAGGTCGATGTGGCGTAGGCAATCATTTCGCCGTGTTCGTCGACCAGCTCGGAGCGCAGGAAGGAAATGCTGCCGCCATGGCGGATGAAACGCGCTGTGCAGGTCAGTCGTCCCGAGCGTGCGGCTTTCAGATACTGCACTTTCATTTCAATGGTGGCGCCGGGACCACTGGTCTGGCGCAGCAGGTGTCCCATGGAAATGTCGAGTACGAAGGCCGAAATGCCGCCGTGCAGACCGCCCTGGGGATTGAACATAAAGTCCTTCAGGTCGAAGGTGATTACGCATTCATCCGCGGTAGAGGCGAGTTCGAGACCGAACAGCCGGGCCAGGAAAAATTTGCCGAAATCCTGCTCGTAAGTGGCGAGTGCGTTTTCAAACGCGGCGCGGGCGGCGTTTTCGTCGATATGTGTTTTTCGGGTCATGGCCGTCTGCAAAAGGCGCAATCCTAACACCGGTCCCTGCAGGGCGCGATGTCCGGATCTTGGGATAGACTGCGCAAAACGGAGTGCAGATCAACAATGCCGGAGGAGGCAGGATGTATAAATTGAAACCGTTGCAACGGGTGGTCTTGCTGCTGGCATTGCTTTGTCCTTTGCTCGCAACGGGGCAGCCGGTTACATGGAAGCCGGAGCGCAATGTTGAAATCATTGTCGGCACGGCACCCGGCGCGGCACCGGATAAAACGGCGCGGCTGATCCAGCGGCTGTGGCAGTCCCAGCGTATCTATGAAGGTCCGGTGACGATCATGAACAAGCCCGGCGGCGGCAACGTCATTGCCTGGACCTATCTGAATCAGCAGGCCGGCAATGCGCATTACCAGATGATCGGCAATCTCAATGTGCTGATCAGCCGTTCCCTCGGTTTGAGCCCTTACGCGCACAACGATTACACCTGGATTGCCACATTGTTTGATGAATACTTTGCGTTGTCGGTGCGCGCCGATTCGAATATGACAACAGGGCGGGATCTGATCGCCCGGCTGCAGAAGGATCCGGCGTCGGCGGTCATCGGTGTATCAACGTCCATCGGCGGCGCCAATCATCTGTCGGCGGCGCTGATGCTGCAGCGGGCCGGCATTGATCCGCGTCGTGTGCGTTTCGTCGCTTTCAAAGGCAGCGGTGAATCGGTGACGGCACTGCTTGGCGGGCACGTTGAAGCGATTTCAACGGCGGTGTCGACTACGGTGCCGTATATCCGCAACGGGCAGTTGCGGACCATTGCCGTGTCGTCGCCCAAACGCCTGGGCGGTGTACTGGCAACGGTACCGACCTGGAGCGAGCAGGGCATCCGCGGCACGATGACCAACTTCCGTGCTGTGATGGCGCCGAAAGGTACTGATACTGCCGCCGTCAGATTCTGGGAAAGCCGTTATGCGCAGCTGGCCGCGCAGGAAGAATGGAAAAAGGATCTCGAAGAAAACCTGTGGGCGTGGAATTATCTTGATGCTGCTAAGACGGTTGCTGCAGTGACCGAATACGCCAGTGACGTCGAGGGGCTGGTGAACACGCTGGGTTTGCGGAAAACGCAGTAGCGTGCACCGGAAAATTACGTAACTATTTGTTTTAAATAGTTAATTTTCAGGGTTTTCGGATTTAGGCTGCCGGGCAATCCAGCGGTCAAGTTGCGCGGCAAAACTCTGGCGATCGTTGTTACTCAAGGCCGGCGGCCCGCCGGTCTCGACGCCGCTGCTGCGCAGCGTGTCCATGAAGTTGCGCATGTCGAGCAGGCCCTGCACATTGTCTTTGGTGTACAGCTCGCCACGGGGATTCAGTGCGCAGGCGCCTTTGCCGACCGCCGCTGCGGCCAGCGGGATATCCGCGGTGATGACCAGGTCCCCGGCCTGAGCCATTTCAACGATGTGATTGTCAGCAACATCAAAACCGCGTGGCACTTGAATCATGCGGATCCACGGCGAACGCGGAATCTGCAGGCCGCGATTGGCCACCAGCGTCAGTTGAATCGATGCGCGCTGCGCAGCCCGGTAAAGAATGTCCTTGATGACGACAGGGCAGGCGTCGGCATCAACCCAGATCGTCGTCACTGAAAGGACAGGATCAGTGTCCGGGAAAACGGAACACGGATTTATCCTGCTCGCCGAGCTGTGCCATCAGTCCGGTTTCCCAGGCCAGATACTGCTTCATCGCTTCACGATTGCCGGCATGGCGGTCGTGCACAAAGAACAGGTAATCGATGCATTCGCGATCGGCGGGAATATCCGTCGAGGAGGCGGAGGAATGTCCGGCCTTGGTCCATGCCGCGACACCGCCTTCCAGCAGACGAATGTCCGTGAGGCCGGCTTCGCGCAGCTCACTGGCCGCGAGTCGCGCAACATCAGACTCTGCAGCAACGAGAACGACCGGCAGTTTCGCTTCTTTGGCGTCTTTCAAAATCCGCGAGCGGATGGTCCAGCGGCTGCCGGGCACATGCGCCTTGCGGTAAGCCATGCTCGGTCCGACATCAAAAACCGTACAGGCTTTGTGTTCGATCAGCGTTTTCAACTCATTAGCGGTAATCGTCTCCAGTGCCGGCAGTACAGGCGCTGCAGGTTTGATGCCTTCAAGACCGGCACGGATGCCGCCGTCCAGCACGCAGGCATCGCAACCCAGTTGCAGCAGCCAGCTGGCCACCACGGGCGCGCGCACCATGTCGCCGCCGTCGGTCAGCACGATGCGGGCATTACGCACGACGACCCACTGGTCCGTGGCCTGGATCAGCTGGCCGCCGGGGGTATGCTGGGCACCGGTAATGCTGCCTTTGGCGAATTCCTCCGGGGTGCGAACGTCGCAGAGGTAGGTCGTGCGTCCCGGTTCCTTCAGCCATGCAGCCACTTCCGTTGCACCGGCAACACGCACATTGAATCGCTTCATCAGTGCCCGGGCGGCTTCCTGTTGCGCCGGCAACTGCGCGGCATCGATGGTTTCGGGGTACTGGCGCGCCGATCCGTATTCCAGCTGCAGGTCGGACAGATACCAGCCCTGCGTGCCGTTCTCCAGTGCATAGACCGGATTCGCCACGCCGAAATTGATCAACGTCTGCGCGCCGAGAATGGAGCGCGTGCGGCCTGCGCAATTGACGATGATTTTGGTTTTCGGATTCTTGACCATGCTGGCAACGCGGTACGGCAGTTCCGCGTTCGGGCAGCAGGTGCTGCCGGGAATCGTCATCTTGTGATGTTCGTGCACCGGACGGCCGTCGAACAGCATGAAGTCTTCACCGGATTCACGCAGTTTCACCAGATCCTGTGCGGTGATGCGCGGTGTGTTGTAGGCATGCTCGACCATTTCGCCGAACAGCTTGCTGGGTACGTTGACACCTTTGAACAGCACATAACCCGCGGCTTTCCAGCCCTGGGTGCCGCCTTCGAGCACGGCGAGATCGCTGTAGCCCAGAG